>CALUYR010000016.1 GCA_944325045.1 Candidatus Gastranaerophilales bacterium | reverse complement strand
AAATCTTAACAACTTCTTTTGAGTTGGAAAGATTAGCAGACTTGCTGGATTCATCGTCTAATTTGATGTTATCTTTGATATACTCGGTAGCTCTGTAAGCGCCGGTAGTAACAGCCTGCATAGAAGCTCCGCTGAACCAGTAGATTACAGCACCGCCTGCAAGCAAGCCTAACAATGTATAAGGATTTAACATGTTAAGAACTGCCTCAGGCTGAATACCAAGAGTATTTTGGATAACCAAAATCAAAGAGAAAATCATTGTAGTGGCACCAACAACAGCTGTACCGATGAGAACCGGTTTAGAAGTTGCTTTAAAGGTGTTTCCGGCACCGTCATTTTCTTCTAAGTATTGTTTAGCATTTTCAAAGTCAGGTTTAAACCCGTAATCTTTTTCGATCTCTTCAGAAACATTCGGGATTTCTTCAATTAATGATAATTCATAAACTGACTGAGCGTTATCAGTAACCGGCCCGTAACTGTCAACAGCAATAGTAACCGGCCCCATGCCCAGGAAGCCGAATGCAACCAAACCAAATGCAAATACAGAAGAATAAATCATTACATCATCCGGAATGTGAATACTTGCAAAATAAGCAAGCCCCATCAACAATACGATAACCGCACCGATCCAGAAAGCAGAGAAGTTACCTGAAACAATACCGGAAAGAATTGTTAAAGATGCGCCGCCTTCTTTTGATGCTGTAACAACTTCTTCAGTATGCAAAGCTTTTGGAGAAGTAAATATTTTTGTAAATTCCGGAATTAAAGCAGCACCCAATGTACCGCAAGAAATTATAGCAGACAACACAAGCCATAAACTTCCGCCCATTGGAGCCAATAACCAGTGGCTTACTCCGAAAGTCATAACAATTGATAAAATAGATGTTAACCAAACAAGGTTTGTTAACGGTTTTTCAAAATCGAATTTTTGAGCAGATTTTGCATAGAATCTGTCAACAATATTATTAATCCAGTATGCAAGAACTGAAGTAACAATCATCAGGTATCTCATAACGAAAATCCAAGTTAAAAGCTGAACCTGAAATTCCGGTTTAACACCCAGCAGAATGAAAGAAACAAGTGCAACACCTGTTACACCGTAAGTTTCAAAACCGTCAGCTGTAGGCCCGATAGAATCCCCTGCATTATCACCTGTACAATCAGCGATTACACCAGGGTTTCTAGGATCATCTTCTTTGATACCGAACTGGATTTTCATCAAGTCAGAACCAATATCCGCAATCTTTGTGAAAATACCGCCGGCAACACGTAAAGCAGATGCACCAAGGGATTCACCGATTGCAAAACCGATAAAGCAAGCGCCTGCAAGATGTCCCGGAACAAATAACAAAATTGTAAGCATCAAAATCAATTCAACAGATACAAGACAAACCCCGATTGACATGCCGGCTTTTAGCGGAATATTAAGGATGTTAAGCGGATTGCCTTTTAAAGATGCGAAAGCGGTTCTTGCATTAGCCAAAGTATTCATTCTGATTCCGAACCACGCAACAGCGTATGAACCGAGAATACCGATAACAGACCAGGCAAGGATAATTAATACATCGCCGGCCGGCATATGCTGCAAGAACCCGAAGTAAAACGCAATACACAATGCAATTAAAACTTCAAGTAAAAATAAGAATTTACCTTGTTGAATAAGGTAAGTTTTACAAGTTTCAAAAATGGTGTTTCCGACTTCAGCCATTGCTGTGTGAACATCCAATTTTTTAACACGTAAAAATTCGATAAACCCAAATATCAATCCTATAAAGGAAACGACAATACCAATCACAAGCAAATTAAAATAGAAAGGATTGGCTTCTTTGATACTGGGGACAACCAAATCAGCTTCGCTTGCCAGAGCAGGCGAAATCCCCAACAGCAGAGTGGCCATCAAAGCCATCAAAGCTTTTGGAGCAGTAAACTTTTTAATCATAATGTCTCCCTTCAAATAAGTGTCCACTACACGGAAGATATTATATTATAAATTTCCAATTTTAACAAGTTCTTTACAAAAATCCTATAAAAATATGACGCACAACTTGAAGGAAACGAATAAAATGTTATAATAATAGAAAAGGAGGATAAGTATGGTAAGATTTATTATTCTGGTTCTTTTAATTGCAATCGGCGTATGGGGCTGGCAAAATTTCAATCCGGAACACTTTACCAAAGAAAATATTGAAGCACAAATAAAAAAAGAAAAAACAATTAATGCAGTTCAGCAGGGACGTGAACAAAGACGACTTGAAGCTGAAAAAGTTATGGATCAGTTTTAATAAAAGGAAAGAGTCGGTTGTTACAAGACCGACTCTTCTTATTCGACCGGATAAAACTAATGCATTTCAAATTAAATTGTTAAGCATTTTATATTATTATTTAATACGAGATTGTTGATCACTCATAAAATTATATAAGAGTTGTTTTTTATTTTCCATTTGAGCTTGCTGCTTTTCTAAATCTGCGAGTTTTTGGGTTTCTTTATCTATTTCGGAATTTACCATATTAATTTTATCCTTATTTTCACTATACTTTTCATTTGCAGATTTGTAGGAATTTTCAGCTGCATAGAAATTTGTACGGGCATTTTGCAGCTGTTCTATTTTTTTATTATAAGTTTCTTCAGCCGACTGCCTGTATTGCTCCAATTGCATCAACTCTGATTTTGCCTGACTCAGCTTGCTTTCCAAAGCACTTTTTTGTTCAGGAGTTGCACTTGCGATCTGGCTTTCAAGATTACTTATCTCTGTTTCTTTCGCAGTAACATTATTATTTGCATTAGTAAAATTCTCTTTTGCAGCACTAAATGCTGTTTCAGCAGAATCTTTTGTTTGAGCGGCAGTACTTAATTGTTCCTTTGCTGTCTCATATTGGGATTGAAGACTTGTATTAAGTTTTGAATAGGTACCGGCCTCCCTCTTCAAGGCGGCAATTAACATTTTAGAACTAACTTGCGACTCTTTTACATCGGTTATTTCAACATTCAAAGAATTCGATTGTTCCTGAGCCTGAGCAATTGCTTCGTTTGGGTCATCGGTTGAAATGTTAATTTCATCTGGTAGGGAATCTGTATTACCGGATTTTGCTGAATTGGTAGAAAATACTGACCACAGATCATTTAAAGCATTAATTGAATTCCCGCTGCTTTTTATATTGCCGGCTGGAGCCTGCTGCGATGTTACCGTTTGAGAAGATAAATTCACTTGGTTTAATAAAGCGTAATTATTTATTTGTGGAGTAAAACCGGTATTGCGGCTTGTATAACTGCCAAACTGACTATGGCTTAAATTTCTTGAATTTTTTAAGTCTTGAATAAATGATCCAAATGAACTTACTCTGCCTTGCCGGACAAAATCCCCTCTGCCTGATGTTTGAACGCCCCTCCTGCCGGTAACCCCTCTGCCGGAAACAGTTCTATTTATCTCGTTTTTATTAATATTAGTCTGGGTTGTATTAAAAATAGAATTATCTTCTGAATTTACATTGTTGCCTGATGAAAGCGATTTATTTGATTTTATGGAATTATTTACACCGGAAGTAACCCCATCCGTGCCTTTAGAGGCAGAGGTCTCCTTTTTAATTTTATTGCCGGAATTTAGCGACGTTCTTATTCCCGGACGAAATTTGGAAATGTCAAAATCCATCTTTACAAACTCTCTCAATAGCTTTATCTATATATATAAAGTTAAAACCTGTAAGAGAATTTCAGCTATAGCACACCTCGCCTCGCATGCTATGCTATGCTATGCTATGAGGAATTATCGCATATCCTGAGCGGTTTTTAAACATATTTACAAAAGTTTACATTTGTATACATTTGTTAATACATATACAAATCTTGCCGGAATTTAATAGTATAATCAGTTCCTGCCGGAAGCGATATGTGCTGTCCTTTAGACCACAAAGCCGTCATAGGTGATGCAACCAAATTTACGGTATACCCGACAACACCAACGACTGTCGGAATAGGAGACAAAACGGTTCCAACAGGATTTGATGACCAATCTTTTGATACCCGGCGTGTTTTTTGGTAAAACTTTTCTCCTTTATCGACATTATTGGCAATTCCTTTGAGATAACCGCGCTTGCCTTTTATATTATTGAAAAATATTTTTTTACCGTTAGCCTTTGTAATTTTCGCATCAATATTATACATAGAACCGTTATGAATAAGTGTATCAGCTTTAAGCTTTAACAACCCGCCGTTGCCTGCGAAATTAGGCTGGTGAGAATCTTCAATCAGACCTTTGAATGTTGTTCCGGCCGGGAAAGAAACATAACGTTTTGTTACAGGCGCTGTAGATACAAAAGTCATTCTGGCACCGGCCGTATTCCAGTCCGAAACTTTTGTCTGCGAACGGACTTTGAATTTTGTTCCCTTTTTAACTTTTATTGCAGTAAAGTCATCCCCGGTAAAGGCACTCATATTTTTATTAACATGTTTTTTACCGCCTGAAAAATCTGTTTCAATAGAAGTTTTTGGGACAGAATTTTGTTGATTTATTGTATTTGTCTGAATAGATGAGGAAGGTTTTGGAGACGAAGTTGCCGGGGCAGTTTGCTTCAAAATACTCGGAAGTCCCGGTAAAACCTCCTGCTCAAGCTTTGATGGGTTGTAATTACTACGGATTTCCTCATCAACAGACCAATCCAGTTCAAATGCGCCGGCAGGCAGCATTAGGGA
Organism: Candidatus Gastranaerophilales bacterium; assembly: GCA_944325045.1. Classification (GTDB taxonomy): domain Bacteria; phylum Cyanobacteriota; class Vampirovibrionia; order Gastranaerophilales; family Gastranaerophilaceae; genus UBA1221. Next base: position 10,299 of record CALUYR010000016.1, on the reverse strand, counting down.
ATATAATAACAGTATAATTAAAAAATTTTTTCCCAAGCTCATCTCAAGCCTCAAAATCTACTTCATTAAATTCTACAGCCGGTATTCTTGTTCAATATTTCGTTAATAGCCTTTGCAGCTTTTTTGCCCGCGCCCATAGCATTAATGGCATTGGATTCACCAACAGGGGCAACATCCCCGCCGGCATAAATTGACTGAACTGAGGTTGCTCTTGTTTCAGCGTCAACTGTAATATATCCTTTAGGGTCAGTAATAATATCAAGCCCCTCAGCCTCGGCTGAACGCTGAATAATAGGGTTAGGGCCGGTACCCAGTGCAACAATTACAGTATCAAAATCAACTGTTTCGAACTTTCCGGTCGAAACCGGACGCCTTCTTCCGCTTGAATCCGGTTCGCCTAATTCCATAACTTCTAACTCAACAGCCTTAACGTAACCATTTTCGCCCAAAATTTCTTTCGGTGCATAGAGGAATTTAAAGATAACTCCCTCTTCTTTTGCGTGTCTGATCTCCTCTAATCTTGCAGGAAGCTCCTTTTCAGTTCTTCTGTAAATAATATAAACTTCTTCAAATCCAACTCGAACAGCAGTTCTTGCAGCGTCCATAGCGACATTCCCGCCACCGAATACAGCAGCTTTTTTACCAACTCTGAGCGGAGTCGGGCTGTTTGCCTGACCGGCGTGCATAAGGTTAACTCTTGTTAAAAATTCGTTTGCAGAAAAGACTCCGTTTAAATTTTCTCCTGGTACATGAAGCATTTTAGGCAAGCCAGCGCCTGAGCATATAAAAATTGCGTCAAATCCGTCGTCCTTAAGTTGTTTTAGCGTAATAGATTTTCCCACAACAACATTTGTATAAAATTTAACGCCCATAGCCTTAAGGTTTTCTATTTCGCGGTCAAGAACTGTTCTCGGAAGTCTGAAAGGAGGAATTCCGTAACGCAAAACACCACCGAGTTCATGAAGTGCCTCAAATACCACAACTTCATGTCCGGCTTTTCTTAAATCTGCAGCGGCTGTAATCCCTGCACAGCCGGAACCGACAATAGCGACTTTTTTACCGGAAGGAACAATGTTTACATCTTCAGCTTTTGTATTATCACCAACGTACCTTTCAAGCGCTCCGATAGCAACCGGCGAACCCTTTATCCCAAGCACACACTTTCCTTCACACTGTCTTTCCTGAGGGCAAACCCTGCCGCACACAGAAGGCAGCATACTTGTCTGACGAATAATATCACCTGCTTTTTGTAAATCACCTTCCTTTATTGCCTGAATAAATTGCGGGATCTGAATATTAACAGGACACCCCTGAACACAATGCGGATTTTTACAATTCAAACACCTTGACGCCTCTAACTTTACCTGCTCCTCCGTCAAATTACTTTCAACAGGATCGAAATTATGACGTCTTTCTATTTTATCCTGCTCTATAACTCTTTGCCTCTCAATAGCCATAACATATCTCCCATAATTAATATTCTATAATTATATACTATGCCAAAAAAGAGTGTTGTGCAAGAAAAAGTTAATTTTTTATATATTGACAAAAAATAAGTCATGGGATAAAATGATTTGCATGGAATTAACGGTTTTGGTAGATAATAATTCACATACCGGCAGCTGCCTGATTTCAGAACACGGGCTTTCATTTTTAATCGAAGAAGGGAATGTAAAACTTTTATTTGACTGCGGATCAACAGATGCGTTTATAAAAAATGCATATAACATGCAGATTGATCTTTCAAAAGTAACTGATATAATATTGTCACACGGTCATTTTGATCATATTGGAGGTTTCTTAAGACTTCAGGCCTTATATGAAAAATTCCGGCACGCAGGCGTTGAGTTTGATGCAAAAAAATTAATCTCGCATCCGGATGTATTTAAACCTGAGGACGGGAAAATATATGAAGGTGAAAGTTTTAAGCTTTCAATGGATGAGGTTAATAAGTTTTTCAACTTAATTCTTACTAAAGAGGCAAAATTTATTACGCCTAAATTAATATACCTGGGAGAGATTCCGATAAAATACGGAGAAATAAAACAGGATTACTCACCTGATGAGACAGCACTGGCTTACAAATCCAAAGACGGTCTTATCATCTTCTCGGGCTGCTCCCACAGCGGTGTAAGAAATATTATTGAACACGCACGATATATTACAGGCGAACAAAAAATTAATACAATGATCGGCGGTCTATACCTTATTAACAGAAATGAAGATGAAATAAATAAACTTGGTCAATATTTGAAAGATCAGGGGATCCAAAGAATATTTCCTTGCCACTGTACAGATGTTGAAGCCAAAGCTATTTTATCACATTACGTAAAAATTGAAGAAGTCAGCACCGGCAGAAAATATACCTGGATCTAAACGTAAAATATTAACTTCTTTGTAAATTCATATTTTTTATTTATAATCAGAATGTAAAGTGTATATGTATAAATAGTATAAATAAAAGAGAAGTATGGATAATTTTTTTGAGAAGTATCATGAGGCATTGTTTAACTGTAATAAGCCATACCAGTATGTAGGCGGAGAATTTTTATCGGCAAATAAAGACTTTGACAGCGCAAAAGTCCGGTTTGCGTTTTGCTTCCCAGACAAATACGAAATAGGTATAAGTAACTTGGGAGTAAGAATTTTATACGGACTTATAAATAATCACAAGGATTATATGTGCGACAGAGCTTATGCCCCCGAACCGGATTTTAAACCGGAAACATTATACGGCCTGGAAAGCAAACGGCCGATAAGAGAATTTGATGCAGTAGGATTTTCACTCCAGTATGAACTTGCGTATCCTACTGTTTTAAAAATGCTTGAGATGTCAGGAATCCCCTATAGAAATGACCAGAGAAAAGATGACGATCCAATAATAATAGCCGGCGGCCCATGTGCATTTAACCCGCTGCCGCTTGCCGATTTTATAGACGTGTTTATGATCGGAGACGGAGAGGACAGCATTATAGAGGTATGTGAAATTCTCGAACAGACAAAATGCCTCTCAAGAGAAGAACGCATAAAAAAACTTTGTGAAGGCGAAAATTCAGGACGCTGGTCAAAACTTACAGGCGGGAATGTAACCAAACGGATTGCCCAATTAAAATATGAAACAGCCCTCAAAGAATATCCAATCCCGTTTTCATCGTCAGTACAAGACAGAGCTGTTGTAGAAATCAGACGAGGCTGCGGCAGGATGTGCCGTTTTTGCCAGCCCGGACACGTTACGCTGCCTATAAGAGAAAGAGAAAGTGAAGAAATTATAAAAATAACCAAGGAACTTGTCAAAAATACAGGATACGACGAATATTCACTGCTGTCATTATCTTCTAATGATTACGCAAATATAAACGAAACGATTAAAGAGTTATCCGTAGATTTTAATAAGAAAAAAGTTTCAGTGTCACTTCCAAGCCAGCGAATAGACGGATTTAATCTTGAACTTGCGAATTTAGTTCAGAGTGTAAGGAAATCGACAATTACCCTTGCTCCGGAAGCAGGTTCCCAGCGGCTGCGTGATGTAATCAAGAAAAATATTACGGAAGATATGATCATCAACGCGGTTACAACACTTTATGAACACGGCTGGTCAAGAGTTAAATTTTATTTTATCTGCGGGCTTCCCACAGAGACCCTCAAAGACCTGGATGAAATGGCGGAACTGTTCAGAAAAATCAGATATCGCTGCCGCGGCATAAAAAAAGAAAAAGGTCTTACGCACGGAATGGATATAACCTGCACTCTTTCAATATTTGTTCCAAAACCGTTTACGCCTTTTCAGTGGTGTCCGCAGATGGACTTAGAAAAAGTGCGGGAACATATTCACTACCTTAAAGATCAAATAAAAAATATTAAAGGTGTAAAAATTAACTACCACGAACAATATGTTTCTCAAATAGAAGCAGTACTCACACGCGGAGATACAAGTTTATGCAGATACATCGAAGCACTTTACAAGAAAGGCTGTTACCTTGACGCCTGGGGGGAATATTTTAATAAAAATACCTGGTATGAAACAGCAGAAGAATTGAATATTAATCTTGCAGAACTTGCAAAGAAAGAATATTCAAGAGAAGAAATATTGCCTTGGGATTTTATAAATACCGGGCTTGATAAAGAGTGGCTGGTAAATGAATACAACGCTGCTTTTTCGGATGGAAACCGAGCCTGCGAAAACCCTCATATTGTTCCAACCTGCCAGGCAAAATGCGTCAACTGCGGGGTTTGCGCAAACCTGAAAACCCGTAAAGTTATGGCAAAACCTTACAAATCTCCACACGAATACAAGGTTACAGACCGCCCGGATCCTTCAGATCCGAAGAACCAAAATACAGCTAAAGTTTACAGATACCGGATAAAGCTTACAAAAGAAGGGATTTTAAAATATTTTTCTCACCTTGATTGGCAAAATACTTTCTTTAAAGCAATTTCCAGAACAAATCTTAATATTGCATTTTCGCAAGGGTTTAACCCGACAATGAAAATCTCAATGGGGGTTGCCCTTCCTCTGTTTGCACAAAGTATATGCGAACTTGTTGATATAGAATTATACGATAACCATGAGCCGGATATCGTTAAGCAGGAGCTTGAAAAAGTTCTGCCTAAAGAATGCCGTATAATAAGTATTGTTAAAATTGATAAATCTGCTGACTCAATTGATACAACAGTTTTCTGGGCTGAATACAAAGTTGATGTTTTTAATCAGCCTCTTTACGATTTTGAAAATTTGAAGTATAATACAAACAGAGTTTTATCTTCTGAAGAAATTTTTATCGAGAAGAAAAACAAAAAAGGTTTAACAAAAAAAATAAACATCAAACCCGCAATAAAATCTTACAGATTTGAAGGGAATAGTTTATTCATAGTACTAAGAACCGGTCAGGGAACAGAAATTCCTCCGCTCAGAGCGGATGTTTTGATGGGAATTATAGCGCCTGAGACTAATTTTGATATAACCAGGGTGAAGTTCTTTGACAAAAATAATAGAGAGTTATAAATTTAAGATTAAAAAGGATTTGAAATGGCTAACGAAAAAAACAAAAACGGAAAAGAACAGGGACAAAAAATTGTAATTGCCGAACGCGATAATATAGCTGCTGTTCTTGAAAACGGGAAAGTAACCGACTTTTTTATCCACAGAGGCGAAGTTCTTCTGGGAGATGTTTATCTTGCAACAGTTGATAATATATTGCCAAGTATTGATGCGGCATTTGTTAATGTTGGAACAGAACGAATGGGATTTTTACACGCCCAGGATGTTATGGGAAAAGGTTCATTAAAAGATAAACTTTCTCCTAAGCAAAAACTTGTAGTACAGGTAGTAAAAGAACCAACCGGGCATAAAGGGCCAAGAGTAACCACCCAGATAAGCCTTCCGGGAAGGTTTTTAGTTCTGATGCCTAACGAAACCGGAGTTAACGTCAGCAAAAAAATTGAAAGTTCAAGAGAAAGAGCAAGATTAAAAGCGATTCTCAACCTGATTAAACCGGTAGGGATCGGAGTTATCATTAGAACAGAAGCCGAAGGCCAATCAGAAGCCGACATTCAGGAAGATTTGGAAATACTTCTTGAAAAATGGAATAATATTATTACCTCTGCAGAAACTATGACTCCGCCAAACCTTATTTACCGGGATCAGGATCTGCTTTACAGAGTAATCCGCGAGGCCTGCACCGAAGAAACCAAAGAAATTATTGTAGATACAGCCTTTGCTATGAACAGAGTGCAAAATATTCTCCAGAACTGGCACATCAATAAGAATATCAATGTAACCCTTTACAAAGGCACTGAACCGCTGCTTGTTGCAATGGATATCCATAAGGAAATAAAAGCAGCTTTAAACGTAAAAGTTAATATGCCTTCCGGCGGATATTTGTTCATACAACAAACAGAAGCACTTACAGTAATTGACGTTAACAGCGGGAAATTTGTAAGCTCCGCAACGCAGGATGAAACAATTCTGAAAACTAATATTGAAGCGGTTCATGAAATCGCACGCCAGTTAAGGTTAAGAAATATTGGCGGTATGATTATCATAGACTTTATTGATATGACCTCAAGAGCAGATAAACTCGCAATGCTTGAGGAACTTGAAATTGCACTTGAACCGGATAAAGCAAAACCGCAAGTCGGACAGCTTTCAGATTTGGGCCTGGTAGAACTTACACGCCATAGACAAGGACAAAGTCTTTCTGAAATCTTTACTAAAAAATGCCCTCACTGCCAGGGAAGCGGATGCTCAATTATTGACTTTAACTTTGCAACCCCTACAGCAGAAGGTGAATACCGCGCGAAAGCTGCTAAATTAAAACTTCCGGTTAATAACTACAAGAAAAATAACAAAAATAATAACCAGTCAAAACAACAGGAAGAAACAACAGTTCAAACAGAACAACAAATCCCAGAGCAGCAGCCTATGCCGTCAATTGAAGTTGAAAATCCTTCAGCAGTTGCTGTTCAGGAAACAGAAAACCGAGAAAAAAATAAACGCCGCGGAAGAAAAAATAAATTCGAAAAACCGCAAGGAGATAAAGTTGAAACTCCGCTTGTTGTAACAGAAGACGTGCAAACCGCACAAACAATACTTAAACCTAATGAAGAAATTCAGCCTCAAATAGCTGAGGATGTTACAATAATTTCAAATTCAGAAGAACCTGAACTTCAGGAAACACCAGCAGCGGAACCTTCAAGTAACACTTCTTCCGCCTCAGAAGCTGAACAAACGGAAGAACAATCTTCTACAGAAGCTGCTCCTGAGCAAAAAACAGAAGAAAAACCTAAACGGACAAGACGTCCAAACAGAGGGACTTCAAAACGAACAAGGACTAAAAAAGTTAAAGAGGAAAATGCTGAAGAATAATAAGTATAATCATCTATTAACAATAGCAGCCCTGCTGATTTTATCAGCAGGAGCAGCTTTTTGTGCAGCAGGAACAATCCCGACGGCACCTGATACAACCGTTCAAAAAACATCTGTCCAAACTTCAGAACAGCCAATCAAACCGGCAGCTTCACAAAATACTTCGCAAACTACACTTCCGACAACGGATAAGGCTGCAGCTGAAACATTGGGTTCAAGCGTCATTCCGGTAAAAAAAATCTTAATTAAGTTTGGAATTTCAATGCTTTTAGTAATTGTGTCGTTGGTAGTACTGGTGTTTTCGCTGAATTTTCTCAAAAGATTTTTCAAACAGCCTTCGAGAATAACACCAAAAGAATTATACAATGACACTCTTAAAACGCCAAAGACAATTGACGAGGCCATTATTTCATTTATTAAAAAGAATAAACTTTAAATAAGAGAGGGTAAAACAATGAAAAAATTAAATGCCTCAAGCGCAATAGGAATGCTGCTCGCCTTATTAATAATCAGTCTGCTGTTCATATTTATGATGCCCGCATTGAAAGACATAGGTTCAACCGGCGGGATTGGAACAAATTCGATTAACAAAGAGAGTGTTGAAACAAGGGTAAATAAACAGATTGAAGAAATAGAAAATATGCGCCGGCAAACAATTGATATTAACAGAAAAATTAATCAGGAATACTAAATATGGAAGAAATAAATTTAGACGAAATTACGGAACTAATCAAAGAGAAAAAATTTGAAGAAGCAAAAACAATCCTTGATAAATTTGCTGCAGAGGATGAAAAACATATTGAAGCACTTAAGCTTTTGGGGCTTTGCAACATTAACCTCAATAATTACAAGGATGCACAAAATGACTTCGAAACAGTAATAAAATATAAACCGGATGATGCAACAAGCTGGTTTTATCTTGCAAGCTGCTATGAACATCTGGGGGATTCTCTTCATGCAATCCCTGCTTATCAGGAGGTTATAAAATTACGAGAAAAAGATATAGAGGCTTACAAATGCCTTTGCGTCATTTACATAAAAAATAAAGAAGAAGAAAAAGCCGCAGAACTTGGGAAAAAAGCTTTAGAATTTGAACAAAACGACTATACATTATATTATATAGTCGGGACTGCATATATGTCCTTAAAGAAATTTGATGAGAGTGTATACTATCTTGAAAAAGCACTTGCACTTCAGCCGGAGCACGCGCAATTATATAACAATCTCGGGACATCTTATCTAACGATAGGCGACATGGACAAGGCTTACACAAATTTTGTACGAGCCAGCAAACTTGATCCTGAAAATTCCATAACGTATTTTAATATAGCTTCTATCCTGCAAATCCAGAACAAGCATAAAGAAGCTTGTGAATACTTTGCAAAAGCTTACACAATAGAACCAAGCGATACATATCTTACAGCAATGGCACTTTCTGAGGTTAAAATTCAGGATTGGGAAAATGCAATAAAGCATTATAAAATACTTTCAACCCACCACCCTGAAAAACAGACTTATCAATATAACCTTGCCTGCTGCTACGAAAGTACAGGCGAATACAAATATGCAATTGCTATTTTGGCAAAACTGGTTGCGATGAACCCTAAATCAGTTTCTATGTCACAAAAGCTTGCAAATATTTTCTTAAAAACAAACCAGCCGCTGCTTGCTAAAGAAATTTATGAAAGGCTTATGCTTCTTGGCAATGTAGGGTATGAAATTTATTACGAATTTGCGCATATATGTATTATGCTAAAAGACACAGAAAAAGCGGAAAAAATTTTGAAAAAAGTAATTGAGTTAAAGCCGGATTACGCCAGCGCTCATAAGGACTTAGGGGTTATATATCTGAGTACAAGGCTTCTCGATTACGCCAAGGACGAGTTCGAAAAAGCACTGAAAATTGCTCCTGACGATGCCTCTATAATCAGTGAATATGCAAATTTCCTTCATGCAACATCTGAGTTTGAAAAAGCTGATGAGTACTACAGAAAAGCCATAGAAAAAAATCCGCAGGGCTTTGAAGTTTACGCGTTTTCAGCTTTGAATAAAATGTTTATGCAGCAGTATGACGAGGCGCTGAAACAGATTGATAAAGCAATAGGAAATACGATTCAAAACGGATTTTTCTTATACATAGCAGGAAAAATAAGATTTTTAATGAAAAATTTTGAGGACGCAAAAATGTATCTGATTAAATCCTATGAACTTGACCATAATATTGAAACAAAAAATCTTCTTGCAATGTGCTACTTTGAACTTGGGAATACAGAACAGGCAAAAAACATTTTCAATAATATTCTGGAAAAGAATGAATATAATGTAAATGTCTTATTCTGGCTTGCGAAATGTGAAAAAGCCCTAGGGAATAATGACAAAGCGCTTGAATATCTCGAAAAAGCAACGGATATTTCTCCGGAATTTGAAGAAGCACATGAAATGATTCGGGAATTGTCTTAAAGGCTTTCAAACGGATTAGACAAAACTTCAAAACTTTATTTTTGCGACAAAAATCCCGGAATAATTTCCGGGATTTCACAGTTTTATTACCACGGATAATCGTCTTTAATCTGCCAGCCGTCGTTTTGGATCAGGTACCCGCATGTCATACCATTTGATTTACAATCATCTATCATAAAAGATCTCGTTGTTTTCTCCGGTTTAAGCCGAATATAATTACTCTCCAAGTCTACAGTGTAATATTGGTAAAACAGAACTTTCGTGTTAACAACAAAAGGAATAACAAATATGAAAACATCCCTGCCTATTTGATTTTTACCGCTTGGCCCATTTATATCAACAGCAAACAGTAAGCCTGAAAGCAATGTTTTTTTATCAGCTGTAACCATAGTGGAAAAAGTAACTACAACAATCATACCATTTGAAAGCCTTACTATTGGAGGAAAACCATCTAAAGGCCCAAAGACTTTACCGGAAGGCATTACAATAGGAGTTTTATACCCATATTCTGCGTAAGTTTTAGTTCTGCTATCGGTAAATTCGGCACCTTGCAAATACGGTAAAATATATTTTAATGTAAATTGTGTACGGATAATCTTTTGATTTTGAGAATCATACTCTTGCCTTCCATCAGCATCAATACCCCATTCAGTTATATCACCATAATCTGCTTCTGCCCGGCGGATCATATTACTGAAAATATCATATGAATATTTCAATCTTGTTACTGTAAGGTGTTTTTCATAATTATTTATAAAAGCAGGCAGCGTAAGCGCAGCAACCACACCGATTACGCCAAGCGTGATGAGAACTTCGGCCAAGGTAAACGCGACCTTACGGGTGGCAGAGCCACCTCTTACACGACGCTTCGCTGTGCGGGACGTAGAGGATATATTGTTGATGTTTTCTGGCGACGGTATAATATTTCGGTGGCTAGATCCTGAAATAAATTCAGGATGACATAATTGCTTTGG
>CALUYR010000015.1 GCA_944325045.1 Candidatus Gastranaerophilales bacterium | reverse complement strand
TGGTTCAACTTTTTCGCCTGTTTTTTTATTCAAAAATACACCATCGCTGTAATCTATGGGGTCATTTTTTTTTGTCTCGTCCGGCGCCCAGAAGTTTACAGCCGTATGCTGTTTTGTATGCGTCAATTCTTTTTACATAGCCGTTTGTTTCGGATTTTACTTCTATTTTGTATTGTGCTTGCGGAAATTTCGAATAATCATTTATAACTTCAGCATTCCCGCCTTGGGCAATAATTAATTCTTTGAATTTTTCCAACGCTTTACCTGTGTGAATAAGTTCTTTCAGGTAATCAGCTGCTGTTTTTTCGTCTATGAATTTCCCGGTCTGCATTAAGGCTAATAATGCAAAATCATACGTTAATTCTGCTATATCTCCTTTTATTATATTCCCTTTTAAAAATTCTATTGATTCAATAATTTCAAGAGAATTCCCGACAGCCCGTCCAAGCGGTTCTTCCATTGATGTAACGACTGCTATAATTGATTTGTTGAGATGTTTCCCGATACTAACCATTAATTTTGCGAGTTCAACAGCGTCTTGAGGCGTTTTCATAAATGCGCCCGAGCCGTATTTTACATCAAGAATTATATGTCCGGCTCCTGCTGCTATTTTTTTTGAAACAACAGAAGATGCGATTAAAGGCATTGAATCAATCGTTGCTGTTACATCTCTCAAAGAATATAATATCCCGTCGGCCGGGGTTAGATTGCCGGTCTGCTGCCCTATTGCAACGCCGATTTCTTTAACCTGTTTCGTTAATTCTTCTATTGTTAGCCGGCATGAAAAATTAGGAATCGATTCCAGTTTATCTATTGTTCCGCCGGTATGGCCAAGACCTTTTCCCGATAATTTTGCAATAGGAATTCCTGCCGCAGCAAGAAGGGGGATCAAGGTTATCGTAACCTTATCTCCTACTCCGCCTGTAGAATGTTTATCAAATATTTGTCGGCCGGTTTCTCCAAAATCTATTTTTTCTCCCGAATTAATCATGGCTTCTGTAAGATTTGCGGTTTCTTCGGCGCTCATCCCCCTTAACCATACGGCCATCAGCCACGCACTTGTCTGGTAATCCTGTAATCTGTTATTTACCAAAGATGAAATAAAATAATTTATTTCATCTTTGGATAATTCATTCCCTTGTTTTTTCTTATCGATTAGATCGACTATTCTCATTATTAATTACCGCTTTTCAATTTTTGTATAACCTGATCTGTTATATCTACTCCGCCTACAAAGATTACTCTGAAGTCAACAACTGCATCAAGATGCTGTTCTACCAGTACTTTTTTTGCTGCTGCTTGTATGTTGTTATACACCATTTCTTCCTTTTGGCTTCTTAATCTTGCATAAGCATCTTGTTTCGCGTCAAGTTCTTTTGCGGTTGCCTCTTCAAAATTTTGTTTTTTCAATGGTGTATCTAATGCTTTGTATTGTTTTTCTTTGTCGACCATAAATTGCTGAAGTTCCAATGCTTTCGCATCAACTTCTTTAATAGCCTGCTGTGCAAGAGGATAACCTTCCTGAACTTTTTGGTAATTAATGTAGCCGACTCCGCCTGCAAAAGCCTGATTTGCTCCGGCCATTACAAGCCCGCAGCCAAGTAACGTCATTGCCATTTTTAAGTTTTTCATAATACCTCCTGTATTTATTTTTCTATATTGTGTAACTAGTATAAGAAATCACCTACACCAAAAGTAAAGTACCCGCCTGATGATCCGTTATCACCTACCGGTGTAAGCGGTATACCGTAATCTACGGACAGCGGACCTATGCCGGGAATATAAAGTTTTACGCCGACACCTGCTGATACTGCATACAGCGGTCTGTCATATAATGTTGATGATATTGTCGGGTTAAAGACTTTTCCGGCATCTACGAATGCAGTCAATCTTACGTTGTTAAGAAATCCTCCGATTTTTGATCTGGATAATCTTGTACGATCCAGGAACGGAATTGGTGTTGCAAATTCCATTGATCCCATTACAAATGCATCACCTGTTCCGACTCCGCTCATCTTGAACCCGCGGATTGAATACGGGCCGCCTAAACGGTAGGCCATAACTTCAGGCATATCGTCCCCGTGTATTCTCCCGCCGGCTCGTGCCATGAATGATAATGAGGATTTCTTGGCAATTGGAATGTAATGTTTAATTGATCCTGATAATTTCCCGTGTGTTTTTTCAAATCCGTCTAAACCGATTTCTTCATCAAACCGGATATTGGCAATTGTACCTTTTCTTGTAACAACTGAGGAATCCCTTGTATCATATATAAGGGCAGGACTTAAAGACAAGAACAGACCGCCGTCAAGTTGTTTTGCTCGTTCGCTTATCGGCACGCCATAGCGGGCATACATACTTGCAATTTTGTTAAAGTCGCCTTCTCTAACGTCGATATTTTCAACGCCGAGCGAGAATGTTGATGTCATGTGTCGATTCTTCTTCAATCTGTGGGCAACTGTTACTTCGCCGCCAAAGCGTCTTTCTATTGCAAGCGGTACCTGGTAAGAACCGTAATCTCTGTAGTATAATTTTGACATCAGTGATGTATCAGCATTTAGAAAATGCGGTTCAAAGAAGCTTAATTCAAATTGCATATTTACACGGCGTTTGATTGAGGCATCGTTTAGGATTACGCCTGAACCAACTATTCCGTTTAAGGATATCCGCTGGTTAAGACCGCGGAAATTGTTATTTGCCAAGCCTACAGATCCGAATACACCCGTTACGGAATCTATACCGCCGCCTAATGAAATTGTTGCGGTATTTTGTTCCTGTACGTTTATTGTAATATCATATTTATCCGGATCATCAGAGCAAGGGGTTATTTCCCGGGTTACATCTTTAAAGGATTGGGTCGCGTATAGTCTTACCAGATCTTGTTTTACCTGGTTTTCATTATAAACCATTCCGGGTTCAACCATTATGTTGCGTTCTATTACAAAATCTTTGGTCTTTTTGTTCCCGGAAATCGCTATTGAATTAACTATACCTTCTTTAATTTTTATGTTTATTGTTCCGTCCGGATCATCGGTTACGGATTCTATTCTTGAGAGTATGTAGCCTTTATTGCTGTATATTGTCTGAATTTTTTCTATGGCTTCATTTAACTGGCTGATATTTTGTGGTTTCCCTTTCATCGGAAGCAGAGGAGCCAGAATTTCATCGGTAGGAATTACTGTATTTCCTTCAATTGTGAAGTCTGTAACCGGGGCATTTTCTTCCAGGATAACTTTTAATGTAACGGTTCCGTCTGGATTGTTTACGGGAATTGCTCGCATTTTCTCTGTAAAATAGCCCATCTGGTATACATTTTTTAAACCGTTTTGGATAGAGTCTCTTTTGTAAGCGTCGCCTTTATGGAGGTTAAGTTTTGATAGAATTTCATCTTCAGAAACAACATTTGTTCCATGAATTTCTATATCTTTAATGTAGCGGAGATTTTTTTCTCCGTCATTTTTTTCTTCGTTAACAGCTGGCTTTGGGGCTTCAATATTTCCGGAATCAGCTATGCTGGGGAAGTAATCATCAACTGCAAATGACGCAAGAGGACATGACGCTGCAAACGCCAATGCCAGTATTAATTTATATATTTTTTGAGTATTCAAACACCCAGTCCTTAGTAATTCTATCCTACCCATTCATTATTATATCATAAAAGATTTAAAAGGAAACATGTAAATATATTATTTTTTCAACTCTGTTAAGTATGAATATATCTCGTTTTTGTTTATGTTATAGAGGGTTGATATTATTATCGAGATATCTTTGTCGGAAAAATTTTTTGATTTTAGGGATTTAATTTTATCTTGAAATTCCCAAGCGGAGCTTTGGTCAACTAATCTGTGAACCATGCCTGCTATTTCTCCTTTGAGAATATTTTCGCTGAAATGTTCGAGAATATTTTCTGCGTTGTCGGTTATGATTTCTTCAAAAACTTTTGTTAATTCCCGTCCGATCGAAACTTTTCTTCCCGGAAAAGTTTCCGCAATTATTTTAAGGGTTGCAATGAGGCGGTTGGGAGATTCATAGAACACCATATCTATATTTTTGTATTTATTAAGAAGATCTATAATTTGGCTTTTTGATTTTGGCAGGAACCCTACAAACGCAAATTCTTCACTGTCGCGCGGAATTTGTGATATAAGCGTTACTGCCGCGTTTGCACCGGGAAGTGCTGTAATGTTTATTCCTGCCTCTCTTAATTCTTTTACCAGAATTGCTCCGGGGTCACAGAACAGCGGAGTGCCGGCATCTGAAACCAGTGCCATTTTTTTCCCGCTTTTTAGTATTTCCAGAAATTTTGTGATCCGTTCTTTTTCATTAAATTTATGGTAAGATATGCATTTTGTTCCTATTGAAAAGTGGTTGAGAAGTTTTTGCGTAACACGCATATCTTCACACGCAATAATATCAACAGTATTAAGTACTTCCAGGGCTCTTGAAGTGATATCTCCCAAGTTCCCGATCGGCGTCGGCACAATATAAAAATCAAATTCTTTCATAAATTTATTTTAGCATAAACTACTTAAAAACTAATGTAATTTTTTTACTCTTGTAAAAGGCCAGAAGAGAAAAACTGCACGGCCAATAAATCTGTCTTGCGGTAATAATCCCCAATATCTTCCGTCCTGGGAGTTGCCTCTGTTATCGCCCATCATCATATAGTGCTTGTCCGGAATTACAACCGGACCGCATAACATTGCTTCTGTGCAAGGGGTATAGTCATAAGGGCTTTGAATATACGGTTCATTAAGAGGTTTATCATTTATGTATACCGTATACTTGCCGGTTTCATCGGATTTTAGCTCAAATTTGTCTCCGGGCAGGCCTATTACCCGCTTGATATATGCTACATCTTTACAGAAAAATCCTGTTAATCTTGTAAAGATTTTCCACGGAGTATTTTTTATTTCTTCAAACGGCGGGTAAAATACCATAATGTCTCCGCGTTTTGGCGTTGTGTAAAATCTTGAATATCTTTCAACAAAGATCCTGTCGCCTTCCAGCAGTGTCGGGCGCATTGAGCCAGATGGTATCCATCTTATTTCTCCGACAAAAAATCTTATGATTATTACCATCACTACTACAAAAACTACTGTATCAACTGTTTCTTTTATTGCCGGTTTGTTTTTTTCGTAAGAATTTTTTATTATTTTTTTGATTTCTTCTTTATACATTATTTATCAGTTCCAAAAGCTCTTTCAACGCTGTTTTATACTTATTTTCAGGCAGGTCTTTAATTAATTCCGCCGCTTTTCTCACATAATTATCTAATAAAATTTTTGCTTTTTCAATACCTTCATGTGGTTTATCGGGATTTGCCGAATATATTACCATTGCGGTGTATATCCCGTTTTTTATGTCACTGTCCTGACGGTTTTGCGTCACATTTAAAATATCGTCACGGATTTGAAAAGCAATACCGAAATTTTTAGCAAAATCGTTTTTGTAGTTTTCCATCTCCGCGGCTGTAAGTGCGGATGATAATGCTGTTTCAAAAAGTGCTCCGGTTTTATTGTAGGTCTTTTCTATGTATTCTTCTATTGACGGAATTTTAAATTTTGAAAAATGTTGGTCTATTTCTCCTTTGCACATATTGTTCAGGGTTTGTGCGAATAATTTTAGGATATCAGAAGAATTAAGTTCCGCGAGTTTTGACAGTGCAAATGACAGAATATAATCTCCCGCGATAACCGACAATCTGCTGCCAAAACCTGCGTTAAAAGATTTATCACCTCTTCTTTCGGAGCAGTCATCTATTACGTCGTCGTGAATTAGAGAGGCATTATGTACAAGTTCTATAACGGTTTGAATTGTTATTTGTTTTTTATTTATCGGAATCCCGATAGATTTCAGGTATAAAAAGCTTACTACTGCCCGTATATGCTTGGACGGCAATCTGAAAAATTCTTTTATTTCTTTATTAAGCTCTGTTTTTTCCTCAAGTTCTTTTAATATTTCAGATCTTAACTCTTCTAATTCATCCTCAACAAGTTTTTTTATTGCCGCGTATTTTTCTGAAAACTTCATAGGTTTATATTAGCACGAAAAGTTTATTAATTATACTTTTTTATTTCTTTGCATAAAGAAAAACGACTAAGTAAGCTCAGTCGTTGGAAAATTAATAGGAAAAAGGAAAAAGGGAAAGGAAAATCTTTCTGTTTAACCGAATGTTTTGAATGTATCACCGGTATTTTTTTCGATAACTTTTTGAACAGCTTCTTTTTCTGTTTGGATAGCTTCTTGTTCTGTATCGAGTTGTTTTAATCTGAGTTCAAGGTTTTTATCTTCTGCCTGGATAATTTCGATTTGTGAATTGATGTCGTTAATTTCCTGGTCATAAAGATATTTTTCATATTCGTATTGGTTCATTGCATCGTTATATGCGTCTTGGTCAGTAACTGTTTCGGTTGTCAAGGCGTATTCTGTGTAAATTATTTGGTCGTTTACTTTTTCAGGAATACTTATGGAAATATATCTTCCTGATGAGTCTTTTTCAACTTTGCAATCCTTTATTGCTTTAAATTCTTCAACTTTTTCTTCACTTCCGATTGTGTAGCATTTAATATTGCTCAATGAAGCGCCGGTTTCCTTATCATAGCTTGCGCTTTCAAGAGAATTTTTTTCGTAAAAATATGGCTGTAGTGTCCCGGTAGAGGTATCTTCTACGTATCTTACATACCATTCACCGCTGCCGTATTTTTGTTTCAGAAGATCAAGCCAAGCCTGTTCTTCTCTTTGTTTGTCGGTTTGTTTATCCGGATCTGTTTCATTTGGATCAACAGTTCCAAGTTCCCTAAGCTGGGTTGTACCTATAGAATATATGTAACTCGGTTCTGTTTCGGTTTCATTTTCTACTTCAGTCCTGTTGACAACGCTTGTTGCTGCTGAAACCGGGGCATAATCATCCTGCCATTTTGATAAATAGCTTATAGTATAAGTCCCGTTTGATTGTGCAATAAGTGATGTTACTGTATTTGTAAGTGCACCGTCTGCAAATGAGTAAACTGTTTTTGTGTAATTATCTACTGAAGGCGGTGTCGGAACAGTCATTCCAAGAAGGTCATTATAGTAATTGGCAGATTGATTGGATAGCGTTGTTCGCTGCTGGTTAATCTGCTGGCCTTCAAACTCGACATTGTTTTGCCGGGCGGTCAAACCTAAAAATCTAGCTTGTGATGCGGCCATACCCATAATGGCTCCATTCCTTTCTTTGTTCTTGTGTGTTTCCTTCTGTGTTATCGTCAGCCATGGCCTTAAACTTTAATTTTTTACTTTCTTTTGTTAAGAAATCGTAATATTTTTTAGTTATATATTTGGGGAATTTTTCTTTAAAACTTTCTCTGTGCTGCTTTTTTCAAGAAATTTTATTTATGTTACAAATGTAAAGATTTTTCGTAAATAATGCAATTTTATATATAAATAATTGTTTATATTTATAGAGAGCATAAAACGAGGTATTATTATGAGCGGTCCGAATATTGACCCCATACAATTTAAGAAAAATTCTTTTGAGGCTTGGCAAAAACGGATTAATACGCCAAAGGGTAATCCGAATTTTCAAGGTTCGATAAATTTTTCTTCAAGACCGGGTACTGCAAGATTTAACGATCCTCAATTGCTCATGGCGTATAATAATTATTGTCAGCAATGCCAGGCTAACGGAACACCAATGCCTTCCGTGGATGATTTTGCTGCAAGATATTATCAAGGTTCGCCGAATACAACTGCAACGGCTGCAGAAGCTGCTTTGGGAGCTGCATCTTTAGGTGATGCAATCAGCAACTTAGCCTCCGGGGTTAAATCTTTGTTCAATCGGAATAAAACAAAAGAAACTGCACCTAAAGATTTAAACGATACTCAAAAAGCCGAGTTGCAGCAAATGGCAAATGATTTTGCGGCAGAAATGCAAAAAGAGAACGGAGAATTTAGCATAACTGATTTGAACCAGTTTGTTCAGTCGCAAATGTATTCAATGAATCCCGACGGCGATGGGTCATCAGTTAATGTAGAACAATTCACTAAAAATTTACAGTTAATTGATCCTGAATTAACAGATGAAATGGCAGGCGGTTTATCGGAGCCGCTGGCTGATTCTTCAGGAAATATTTCTAAAGATACTGTTTCAAAGTTATATAAAGGTGCTGTTAATTCTGACGGAAAAATTTCCGGTGAAAGTTTCTCCACTGCATTAATGGAGCTTTCTTCCCAGAGAATTGCAGAAACTGATGAAGGCGGTGTACAGTTCAAAAAGGGCATAGAAAAAGCTGTTGCTCAAGGGTATCAGCTTTCTGAGCAGGACGGAACTTTTGTTTACACTAAAGACGGAAAAACATTTAACTTAGATATGAACACCGGTCTGCCAGTTGAAAAAGATAATGAATAATAATATAGATATTGTTTAGTGGGCGCTAATCCCCCCTTGCAGTTGCAAATCTGAAATTATTTACCCAAACATCAAATCCGCCTTCCATTAGAACCGCCGGATAAGCGTATTCTGCTAGAATCAGACAGGCTTGTGCGCCAAGATGGCACTGCTGGTTGTAGCAGTAAACAACATTGATTTTATCTTTGGATAATTTTTCAAGATTTTTATCTAATTCGTCTTTAGGGATTGACATTGCGCCCGGAATATGAGATTCTTTAAAATCTTCATAAGCGCGGACATCAATCACAGCGGCTTTTTCCTGCTCGATCATTTGCTTTAGCTCAAAAGGGCCAATCGTGTATGCAAGATATTTTGTAAAGTAACTTGCCGCTTTTTCTGTATCTTGTCGTAAGTTTTTGACTTTATCATTCATAATTTGACCTCCTTTTCCTTTGTCAGGAAAAGGATAAATCAAATTATAATTAAGATACTTAGTAACGTGTTTAGATTACGTTCAGTATTTTTTTCGGGGTAAATAAAAGATTCATTATCTGAATTTTTCCGATAAACACTTCTTAACCAAGGAATGAAATATGTTGATCAGGAGTGTTATTTTGTTTAGATTCAGATGAAGATACTACATATTTATAAGTTCTTGCAATTTTTTTAATCACGGTTGATATAGGGTTAGATGGCATTGCATTATTCAAATTACCCTCAAATTCTCTGCGAGCATTTGGATTTTGCAGTGCAAGAATCGCCATGTTCGGTGTCACATTGTTTCCATCTCCAAAAGAGATGTACTGTTTTGTTGTGTTAAATTTTACAGGATTAATTGTTATCATATGCTTCCTCCTCTCTTGAGGTTTTATTAAGTGTTTTTTTAACACTTCATCTAACACTTTTACTATACAAGATAAAAAATATTTTGTCAACCCCTCTTGTGAAGTTTTGTAAACACGTCTTAATTCCTTTAATAATGCGAAAAATTGATAAAGTGGCAAAAATACACTTAATCAGACGGAGTGGTCTTTTTTATACTTCTTTAAAATGTACCCATGCGGCTAACTCCTATTTTTATCCCCAAAATTTTTTAATATAAATATTACCCGATCGGGTAATTGTAAAAACTACACTTAATTTGTTAAATATATTTAAATCTTTTTCATACTTCCAGCTATTCTTAATTCCAACTTGAGCCCTTGCGGCTCTTTTTTTTACTTTCTATCCTTTGAATCTTTCTGAAATATAGCTTAAAATCGCCCCGCCTATTTCTTCATTCGGGTCAAACGTGGTATTTGCAGGTTTTAGTGAATTTTGTATAAGCATTCTTACAAGCGGGCCAAATGCGTCAGGTATTTGTGTTTTTCTGTAAATCCCGGCCAGGAATGTCTGTATATTCGGAGATTGCGTGTTGTTAAATCTTGAAAGCGCCGGATACATTTTTTTAATGCCTTTTGTGCCGTTTTCAAGCATTCTGTCCAGTATATAGAGAGTTTCAGTTACCTGTTCTTCATTGTTTGAGTGCATCAGTATGTCGTTTAAATACGGGAGTGCTGCGTCTTTCTGTTTTACGAAGTAATCTACTTTGTCGGGATTAAATATGCAGTAATTCCTTTGGCATGTCGGAAATTGAATTTGCGGCAGCGTGGATTGGCAGGTGTATGCTTGCGGTACACGGCAGCTGTTTGTATATAAATTAAAATTATTTACCTGTTGAATCATTCGGTTCTCCTTACGAGTAGACAAACGGAGGCCCGTTTTTTATTTCCAGTAAAATATTTTCAGCCATTGTTTTCAGCTGATCTTTAGGTTTACCTTCGTCAACCTGTTTGTAAAACTCATCGACCAATGGCTGTATTGCTGCATCTTTTTTGGACTTAAAGTTTCTTAGTTCAGTTGAAACAAGCCTTTGCTGAAGGTCTAATTCTGTTTTTGCATTAATTTTCTTGACTTGAACTTCTTTTATAGCATCTCCTATCAGTTTCCCGCCGTAGCTTATCGCTGCAAGCGCTGTCGTTCCGTAGAAAAGCTGTTGGAACTGTTTGTTATCCGGTTCTATCAGTAGGTTGTAGAAAAATGCCCGGTAATCATCCACGAATGATGACAAAGATGGTTTTTGGGTTCCGTCGCCGCCTATATTAGGATTTACTTTTACTGTTGAGGTTTCAATTTTTTTGTTAATTTCTTCAATAAATGATTGTTTTTCTGTATCTGACCAGTTTGTTTTGTTTACAATAGCCTCTATATCCTTCTTTGTTGCACTAATAAATTGCAGACCGTTTGCAAGATATTCTTTTATTAAATTTTTGTCTTTATCTGAGGAGGCAATAAATTCAAGGTCTTTTTTAGTTTTGTCTATAAATTTTGCAACTTCCTTATTTCCTGAGCGGAGATTCCTCATGGAATAAAGTGACAAACCTATTATAGACGCTATTGTTGCTGCTCCGAGCATAAAATATTTTAAGCCGCTTGTATGCTTTTCGGAATTCTTTTTATTATTCCCAAAAGAAAGATTTTTTGAGTTCTGGAACATCCCGAAAGGCTGTTCTGCGGGGGCATTATAAGAAAGATATTTCGAAAACATTTTTGTTTTTTCGGAAAGAGAATTTCTTATTATTTGTATTTTTCCGCTAAAGGACTGGGTTTCTATATCTATCAATTTTTCCTGAAGATTTTTTTGAATATCAGCTTCTTTTTTCTTAACCCAGACTTCTTTGAACCCGTCAAAGAATGTTTTCCCCATAAATGCCGTAGCAGTGAGAGTAAACACGCCTAAGCCCGCTCTTATTGTTTTTTGATTAGGGTTTTGAACCATTTGTACAAGCGCCTGATCTGTTTCGCTGTTGATTGAGATGTTTCTGGTGAATGAACTTATCCATTTTTCCTTTGCAATTTCGTTGGTAATCCTGGCATTTCGTTTTACAAACCAGCTTAAGCCGGCGATCAGTCCCATTACGCCGATTGCCAGACCGCTTATGGGTAAAAGGCTTTTTTCAGGCTGAATATTCCGGTCTTTCAATTCTGAAGGAAGTTTTGCCGAGTCTGATATTATCAGTGTATCCCTTGTCGAATCAAGAGTCAGACTTGGTAATTCCATTTCATTTTCTTTTATAAAATTATTTACGATAACGCCTTCTTTGGTTCTGTTGTTGTTGCGCTTTTGCACTCCGGTTAAATTCCGTTGAAGCCGTCGTGTTTCGTTGTCATTGAATACTGTGACATCCATTATTGTAATTCCTTTTGTGTTTCTTCTTCTCCGGTTATCTTCTTATAAAGATCGTGGATGAAGGTTTTTAATCTGAATGTTTTTTTTGTTTCATCTATTTGTTTATTATCGTTGTCTGTATTTTGAGGGTTAAATATTGAAAATATTGATTTAATTTTCTTTTTTAGTTCGTTAAGCGGTTCACCGATTTTCTTTGCAATTACAGCTTTGAGTTCCCCGTAAACTGCTGTAAGCTTGTCTGATATGTCTGCAAATTTTTGGCTTAAGTTTTGGACAAAATTACTGATTGCTGCCGGAATATTTTTTATTAAATTAATTGTTCCGCCAACAAGCGTATTTAGCACAAAGTTTACCGGTTTAGCTATTACCTGAGGCATGTTTGCAGAAATTGCACCTGTTATATTAGCAAGCCTTTGGGAGGCATTCATTAATGCGTTTTGAAATGCTATAGCGCGAAGTGCAAAGTTTTGGGCATCTTGTTCTCTTGCGAGTTTTGCATTCTGCTGAGCTTTTAGAAAAGCGCCGATTGCAGCGCATTCATTCCAGCTCATTTCACCGGGTTTAGCTGAAAAATCTGCTTTTCTCATTCCGCCTCCGCCGCCCATTCCGTTACAGATCGGGCATGCCCCAAGAGGCATACCGTGAGGACAAGTCCCCGGTTTTACTATACTGGCTTGTGATATTGCCGATGGCATTAAAAAATCCTCTTCACACTTGTTTAGAGGACACTAAAGAATTTATTTTAATATTTTCAAATCGCACGTGAAAATATTTATATCCTTTGAGTGTTCCGGCTTTTACGGCTGCGGCTACAGCTGAAGATCTTCACTTCATTTCCTCTTACAATTATCCTATGATAAGTTATTTGCCTTGTCAACGAATTGTTATGTTTAATTAAGTAGATTTATATTATAAAAAAGGTATAGCTTGCGGCTATACCTTTTAACTTATTTTACAACTATATTTACCAGTTTTTTCGGTACGACAATTGTTTTTACGATGGTTTTGTCCTTTGTAAGATCTTTAATCTTCGGACTGTTTAAGGCGAGCTGTTTCATTGCTTCCTGCTCTAAGCCTTCATCCACCTCGATTTTATCTTTGACTTTGCCGTTAATCTGGACAACAAGAGTTATTGAACTTGCTTTGGCAAGGTTCTCATCCCAATTGCACCATGCTTGTTCGTGAACTGATCCCTGACCGCCAAGTTCATGCCATGCTTCTTCTGTCAGGTGAACTGCAACCGGTGACATCAGCTTAATAAGCGTTGTTATTGCAAAACCCAAAACTTCTTTATCTTGAGTATCAAGTTCTTTTTTGGTTGCACGCCAGTCATAGATTGCGTTTGTAAGTTCGCGGTACTTAGAAATTACTGTATTAAACTGGAAGTCGTTTGATATGTCATTAGTAATTCCTTTTATTGCCATGTGAACTATTCGAACCAAATCATCATTATCTTTACGAAGTTTTTCGTCGTTGATTTTAGAGTTATTAACATTAACATAGTCTGCGTTAGTAGAAATCAACCGCCAAACTCTGTTCAGGAATTTGTAGCAGCCTTCGACTCCGGCATCAGACCAGTCAAAATCTCTTGCTGGCGGAGAGTCTGAGAGGATAAACAGTCTTGCTGTATCGGCTCCGTAATTTTCAAATATTTCATCGGGATCAACCGTATTTCCTTTTGATTTAGACATTTTTGAACCGTCTTTAAGAACCATGCCTTGGGTAAGCAGGTTTTTGAAAGGTTCATCAAAGTCAAGAAGCCCTAAGTCTCTCAATGCTTTTGTAAAAAATCTTGAATATAGCAAATGCAGTATTGCGTGTTCGATCCCGCCAACATATTGATCAACCGGCAGCCATTTGTTTACAAGGTTCTTGTCAAACGGTTTTTCAGTGTTTCTTGCATCTGCATAGCGCAGGTAATACCAGCTTGAACACATAAAAGTATCCATTGTATCAGTTTCTCTTACTGCATGACCGCCGCATACCGGACAGACTGTATCTTTAAATGTTTTGGAGGTTGTTATCGGAGATTTCCCTACAACTTTGAAATCAACATCTTTGGGCAAAAGAACCGGAAGATCTTTTTCTTTAACCGGTTGGATCCCGCATTTATCGCAATATACAACCGGAATTGGCGCGCCCCAATATCTTTGGCGGGATATAAGCCAATCTCTTAGTCTATATTGGGTTTTAAATTCCCCGAATCCTTCTTTTACGGATTTTTCTGTAATAGCTTTTTTAGCATCTTCGTTTTTCATTCCGTTAAATTCTCCGGAATTAATAAGTACTCCCGGGTCTGTATATGCTGCATTTGAGCAGTCGTCAGGATTTTGCGGATCTTGTATAACGACCTTCAGAGGCAGGTTATATTTTTTTGCAAAATCATAATCTCTGGTATCGTGTGCCGGAACAGCCATTACCGCACCGGTTCCGTATTCAACAAGCGCGTAGTCTGCTGTCCACAGAGGGAATGTCTCTCCTGTAAATGGATTCCGGCAGTGTGTACCTAGCGGAACCCCGGTTTTGGTTCTTTCTGTCGACAGACGTTCTATTTCAGTCATTTTTCTTGCGTTTGCCCTGTATTGTTCAACGGCTTCTTTGTTTTCGGCTGTTGTAAGTTTTTCTATATCTTTGTATTCAGGCGCTACAACAAGATAGGTAATTCCATGAACAGTATCCGGACGGGTTGTGTATACCGGAACTTCTATATTCTCGCCGCCAGGCGCGTCTATAACCGGAAATCTGAATATGGCTCCTTGTGATTTCCCGATCCAGTTTGCCTGCATTGTTTTGACGTTATCGCCCCAGCCGTCAAGCTTATCTAAATCTTTTAAAAGAACTTCTGCGTAATCCGTAATTTTCAAAAACCATTGTGAAAGATATTTCTTTTCAACAACGTGATCGCATCTCCAGCATTTACCATCGATTACCTGTTCATTGGCAAGCACTGTTCCGCATTCTTCGCACCAGTTTACTGCTGCTTCTTTTTTATATGCAAGTCCTTTTTTATATAATTGCAGGAACAGCCATTGCGTCCATTTGTAATAATCAGGCTTACAAGTTGCGACTTCCCGGTTCCAGTCGTATGAAAGCCCAAGCATTTTAAGCTGTTTTGTCATATAAGCAATATTTTCATCAGTCCACTTGGCAGGATCAGCTCCGTGTTTCATTGCAGCATTTTCAGCCGGCAGCCCGAAACTATCCCATCCCATTGGATGAAGTACATTATAGCCCTGGGCTTTTTTAAACCGTGCTATTACGTCGGTTATAGTGTAGTTTCTGACATGCCCCATGTGAAGTTTCCCAGATGGGTATGGAAACATTGACAACGCATAATATTTCGGTTTGCTGCTATTGTCATCGGTTTTAAATGCGTTGTTTGCCTCCCATTCTTTCTGCCATTTTTTTTCTATTTCCTGTGGAAAATATGCTTCTTTCATCTTTTTCTCTCCATAAGCATTTTATACCTCGGATAAGGGTAATGTTTTTCTCCCTAATCATTCGTTTACAGATTAGCACAAAGATAATTTGTTGTAAATTATCATTTTTTTGTATAAGGATGTAAGCACCGGAATCTTATACAGTCCGATTAAAAGATAAATACGTGCCGCATAGCGAAGCGTTATACAAGAGCGGACTTTGTCTGCCCCTTGCAAAAATAAAAAAATAGTTTATAATGAAGAAAAAAGGAGGTAGAAACATGGAAAGGCCAGTAATAGCAACGCATACGGGGGGGGGGGGTAGCGAACCTCAAGGGAGACAAGGGTTGTGGCTGAGCCACTTCCCCATGACGCTACGCTGTGCGAACCGTAACGAAATAGTGAAAAAGAGTAATGTAGTTGGAGATTACGGGGCAAAAGAAAAAATCAAAACCGGGTGGTTGTCCAAGAT
>CALUYR010000014.1 GCA_944325045.1 Candidatus Gastranaerophilales bacterium | reverse complement strand
GCATCTCCTATTTTGTATTGTTGGGTGTTGTGTCTTTTCATATCGTTGTATGAATTGAGGCCTTCTACCCAGTTTTCAACAAGTTTTACATCACTTTCCACGACTTCTTTAGGAAGAGCAGCGTGATGAATTTTCGGGAGCAGATAGTCCTCACTGTATTCAATCGGTTTAGAAACATTGTCGTCCGTATCGTTACAGATAAATGTCAGTTTGCCTGACGGATCTTTTTTGTAGCCGATTACAGTAATTTCATGTCCGTTAATTATTATGTTATTAGCATCTGTTTGTGTGTAGCCTAAAATTACATTCTCGCCCATATCAAGTGCGTTTGTAAGATGGCGTTTAAGTGTATCTTTGTCAGTTTCATAGCCTATAAGTCTTGCATTTTCATCTACTGTTTGGTAGGTAATTGATATCTTGTTTTTATCTTCAACAACTGATTCTGTAAATGTTTTTTCAAATTCAATTAATCCTTTATCATTCTGATTAAACTTACCTTTGCGCTTATCAGTTAATGAATCGTATGA
Organism: Candidatus Gastranaerophilales bacterium; assembly: GCA_944325045.1. Taxonomy (GTDB): domain Bacteria; phylum Cyanobacteriota; class Vampirovibrionia; order Gastranaerophilales; family Gastranaerophilaceae; genus UBA1221. The sequence goes on along the minus strand of CALUYR010000014.1, from coordinate 15,380 downwards.
CTGCTGTGAGCCTACCTGCATAAACGCTGACTGCATAAGTACATCTATTGGAGACCGTTCGCCAGGATCCTTATCATTGGTCTGGATTTGCGCACGAATAATGGCGTTTTTGTCTGGTTTGAAAGTTATTACGGCTTTATTAAAATTATCAGCTTTAAAAGGAATTTCAAACGCATTCAGCAGCCAGATGGCGTCCAGGGTTTTATCGGCAAGCTTATCGAGATGAATTTCTTTATCAACGGCTATATTTTTCGAGCTCAAGCCTTCAGCAAATCTTGCAAATTCAGCAGGCTTTTTCTTTGCAAGGCTAAATTCAATGCTGGCTGCAACGCAAGTACCTGAATGCGTTACATTTATATCTTTCATAGCCGTTTTTCTTGCATTGGTGTTTGTTTTGTTCAAACTGTTATCGTTCATATAGGTATTAAGAACAGAATTTTGGTTTTTCAGCGGAATGTCTCCGAACTGCTGGGTAATAATAAAAGGATTATTCAATGCAGCAATAACATCTTTGACAAGCGCTTGTGCATTCAGGCCTTGAGCCCTCTCTGTTGTTAAAATCTTATGTAAATTATCCAGGACAGATGAGTTGTCATTTGAATCGGCGTTCAGAAGTATACCGCTTTTAAGAAGATTATCAAGTTCTTTTTTAGAGTGTCTGTCAAGTAGTCTTACCAAATCGTTATATTTTCTTTTCTCTTCTTTCGTGACAAGCTGGGTTCTTAAACTTGATGCGGTAAATGCTTTATTGAAAGGAAGTTCTTTCATTGTATATGTAAATTTATGTTTAACAGGATCTTTCGCAGACGGAGTATTATTAACCGGAGCTGAATTTGCAGCTCTTGCAGTCACGTTTGAACCGGTTGTGTTATAATAGTTATTGTTAAAATATGTATTGTATGAGTACACTATTTTCACTCCACACTTGTAATTATATAAAAAAGTAAAAACTAAAAAAATTGCTAAATTTTACTTTATATGTAAATTTTGTAACAAAACTTTGAGGAAATATTGGAAAATATTAAATTTAAACCGCTTGATAAAGAAAGAATAATAATAAGTGCCGACAGACTTACGCGTTTTAAGGAGACTGAAACCAAATATCTGAGAGTATTCAGGGATATATTGACGCATAATCTTATTTCACCAAAGTACAAAAAGCCGGAAATAGACGAGATGGATTATTGGAGGCTCAAAAATATTGCTGAATATGTTATAAACAGTTCGCTGAAAATTCTTTCACCTGATACAAAGCCGGATCTGCTTATTAACAGAAGGCTTTTGGAGTGCGAAAAAAGCGTATTTAACTGTGACGAAAAAACAGACATGCTTCTAAACAACAAAATAAACTACAACGCAATTATTAAACTTTTTCCGTCTGAGGTGCCGCTAAATCTTAAATGGCTTAAAATGCTTTCTGTATCAGATAACCCGTTCAAAGACAGCTTTTTGCATGCGCTGCATTTCCCGGTGAAGAAACTTGTTATTTGCGAAGGAATTACAGAAGAAATTTTACTGCCGGAATTTTCGAGGATACTTGATTACGATTTTGATAAATTTGGAGTTCATCTAATCTCTGCCGGTGGCAAAAACCAGGTAGTCAGATTGTATTACAGCTACGCTGATATCTTAAAAATTCCGATTTTTGTGCTTCTTGACAGCGATGCGGGTAAAAATTATGAAGAAATTCTTCCGCGGCTGCGTCAGGAGGACAAAATTTATATTCTTGATCATGGTGAGTTTGAAGATATGCTCCCGGAAAAATTAGTTGAAAAAACACTGAATTATTCTATTGAAAACATTTCTTTGTCTCCCAGTGAGGATTGTGACCGAACTTGCGGGATGGTTCATTATCTTGAGGAATATTTTAAAAAACGCGGTGCTCATGAATTTAAAAAATCCGATTTCGCGCAAGCGGTGAAGCTGAATATTAGCGGAGAAGAAGATGTTTCAGACGAATTTCGCAATATTATTAATTCGCTTCGCGAAATGTAGAATTCTGCCGTAAATCAGCGGCTGAATGCTGTGCAGCTATCAGTTTCATTTATATATTTTGTCCACATTTCTTTAAAGTTTGTAAGTGCAGCGGTATTTTCGCCTGACTCAGTTTGCTGCTGCAATTCTTTTTGTACAGCACTTAATAGCATCTCTATTTGTTTTTTGCTAAATTTACATTCTATCATTCTCAAATGCCCGTTGGATAAGATTTTTCTTGAATACTTACAGTTACCGCTATCGCCATCCCAGCCTAAAATGTTTTCTACTGAATAATTATAAAGTTTATTTTGGGTATATGTTGATGGCGAACAAGTTAAAAAGTTTTTTAAAAAGGTGGTGTAAGAAGTCTCTTCGCAAGCTCCTGCTGTTGTTGCAAACGCAAATAAAATTAATACACACCAAAATTTACGTATAGACATCCTTAACACCTCACATAAACTTTCTAACACATATTGTTTTGTCGTGCAAGTAGCTGTTCCAGATTTTCGCAAGTGTATCCGAATTTTTCAGCTTGATTGAGTTATCTTTAAATACATATTGAGTATTGCTTTCTGCAGACACTGTATTTACAAGTTTTTCTATTTGTTCCCTGCTGAACCTGCATTCAAGCGTGTATGTCATATTAGCTTGGTGTATTTCGTTTTTATAAACGCATTTATCATTATCCCAGCCGGAAATTTCGCTTTTAGAGGTGTAATCCCTTGCTCCGACTGTTTCAGAATAATAAGAACAAGTCGAAAGCCGGTTTAAAAAATTTTTTGAAAAGTAATTACTTGAATTAGCAGCCAGGCCAGCCAGGATAGTTGACGCTAAAAGTATGATAGCAGCTTTTTTCATCAATACATTCTCCAATTTTTATATATTAGTCAAATGTAATATAAACAAGAATAAATATCAATTAAGACTTCTTTATTAAAAACAGAATATTGCATCAAAGATTAATACCTGAAATCTCTTTCCCCCAGATGAATTTTTTCTAATTTATCACAAACATCATTTTTGTTGGTGCTGAGTTTTTCAAGTTCTCGTTTTATAAGTTCTTCGCCGGCTTTTTTAGTTTCATCAGAAGCATAATCTTCAAGATATTCTTTCAAGGTCATAAGTGCATTCGGGTGACAGAAATTATGAATTTGTTCATTTTTGCAAATTGCCATAAATCTGTCGCCTGTTCGCCCTTTTCTGTAGCAGGCTGTGCAAAAGCTCGGAATATAACCCAAGTCAATCAGCCATTTCATAACTTCATCCAGAGGCCGTCTGTCAGAGATATCAAATTGAGAAGAATTTTCATCCTCTGGCATTGGATTAAAGTATCCGCCTACACTTGTTTTTGAGCCGCCGCTTATTTGCGAAACACCAAGATGAAGAACTCTTTCACGGCATTCTTTGCTTTCTCTTGTTGAAATTATCATGCCAGTATACGGAACAGAGATACGAATGCAGGCAACAATTTTTGCAAACGTATCGTCATCAATACCATTATCGAAAACATCCGGATCTATATCATCAGCTTTTCTTATCCGCGGAACGCTGATCGCGTGCGGGCCGACTCCGAACGCAGCTTCCAAGTGCTCGGCATGCATTAGAAGGGCTGCAAATTCATATCTGTACAACTCAAGGCCAAACAGAACCCCAAGGCTTACATCATCAATTCCGGCTTGCATTGCTCTATCCATTGCTTCAGTATGGTAAGCATAGTTGTGTTTAGGCCCGGTCGGGTGGAGGCGTTCGTATGTTTCTTTATTGTAAGTTTCCTGAAACAGCACGTAAGTTCCAATCCCTGCTTCGTGAAGTTTTTTATAGTTTTCAACGCTTGTTGCCGCGATATTTACGTTTACACGACGAATTGCGCCGTTTTTATGTTTAACACTGTAGATTGTGTTAATTGATTCAAGGATATATTCAATCGGATTATTTACCGGATCTTCACCGGCTTCAATTGCCAGCCGCTTATGGCCCATATCCTGAAGCGCTTCCACTTCACGTCTTATTTCCTCCTGCGAAAGCTTTCTTCTTGGTATATGCTTGTTTTGCTGGTGGTAAGGGCAATATACACACCCGTTTACACAGTAATTTGAAAGATAAAGCGGCGCAAACAGTACAACTCTGTTTCCGTAATAATCCTGTTTAATTTTTTCCGCAAGCTTAAAAATTTCCGCATTTTTTTCAGGAATTGTGCAATCTAGCAAAACTGCTGCTTCCCTATGGGTTAAACCTTTTTCTAAACGCGCTTTTTCAAGTATTTTATCAATTACTTCTATATTATTTTTATTCTTTTCTGCATATTCAAGAGTTTCTAAAACTTCCTGATGATCAATAAATTCTTCGGCTTTATGTGACTTAGGATTATACATATACCCCTCCCTGGTTTTCCTTAATCATATTCCTGACAAAGAAAAAAGTAAAGTAAAAAAACTATTTTTCAAGAACAAGCATTAAATCCGGTGGAAAAAATTCTGTACGTTTTATTTTAAAAATGTCTGCTTCACCTATTGAATCTGCTTTTCTGAAATCGAAGCAAGAAAGACCTTCATTGTCACCAAGAATTTTAGGGGCTATAAATTGGTAAATTTTGTCAGCGTAAGGCAATACCGAGCCGTTTAATTTCCCGCCGGCTTCAACAAGAACACTCATAATACCGATTTTATAAATCTCATCTAATACACTCTTAAAATCAATTTTATCCCCGACTGCAGGTGCCGGACATAACCTAATATGTTTTTCTTCCAAAAGTGATTTTGGGGGCATTTTAGAGTTGTCTGGCTGAATATTTTTATCATAAAAAACAAATTTATCACCGTTCGAATAAATATTTGCGTTGTAAAAATCAGTTTTTAATTCTCTGTCTATAATAATTTTGTTTTTGTGAGCCATTGTGGGGTTATCAGCGATAACGGTTGCGGATGATGTAAGTATTGCGTCATATTTATTTCTTATATGTTTAACTTCTTCTCTGGCAGCAGCTGATGTAATCCACTTGGAGCTTCCGTTTTTTGCCGCAATCTTTCCGTCAAGAGTAACTGCTGTTTTAATCGCGACAAATGCGCTTCGTTTTTGCATGTTTTTTATAAATATTTCGTTAAGTTCACGACATTCATCCTCAAGAACATTTTCAATAACTTCAATCCCGGCTTCACGAAGTCGTTTTATTCCGCTGCCTCTCACAATCGGGTTTACATCGTGCATGCCAACTATCACGCGTTTAATCTTTTTTTCAATGATTAAATCAGCACACGGCGGCGTTTTCCCATAATGTGAGCACGGTTCAAGGTTAACAATTAGCGTTCCTCCTGCTGCTTCTCCCGCTGATAATTTAAGCAGCGCATTCCTTTCCGCGTGATTTTCCCCGCATTTGCGATGGAAGCCTGTTGAAATAATTTCGTTGTCTTTATTCAAAACTACACACCCTACAAGCGGATTTGGCGAAACTTTCCCCTCTCCGCCTCTTGCAAGTTCTATGCATTTTCTCATCAAAGCTTCATATTTCATACTTGTATTCTATCAAAAAAAATGTTATTCTTGTAGAAAAGTTATCTTTATACTTAATAAAAAGGAGAGTAGTATGGTTGATTTAAAGTATATCGGACACAGTGCTTTTGAATTTAAAACTAAGGACAAGTCAATATTGGTTGATCCTTTTGTTTCCCATAATGAAAAATATGATTACAACAAATCGAATATTGTTGATATTTTTGTAACGCACGGTCATGCGGATCATCTTGGCGAGGCCGTTGAGATTGCCAAAGCTAAAAAAGCTGTTATTACTGCAATCCCGGAAGTTGCTGCTTATTGTACATCAAAGAAATGTAAAACGAGACCGGTAGGACTTGGCAGCTGGATTAATTATGACTGGGGGCGTGCGATATTCCTGCCGGCATACCATTCAAGCTCTTTGCCTGACGGATCTTACGGCGGTGTTGCTGCAAGTATTTTATTTGATATTGAAGGGGTAAGAATTTTCCATGCCGGTGATACCTGTTTAACTCCTGATTTTAAGACATACAAAGAAATTTACAGGCCAAACATTGCACTGCTGCCGATTGGCGGTAATTACACAATGGATGTTGAGCATGCCGTTGTTGCTGCAGACTGGCTTGGCGCTAAAACTGTTATCCCAATGCATTACAACACTTTCCCTGAAATTCAGGCTGACTTGAACCGGTTTGCACAGTTAATGCAAGTTAACAACACTAATTGCGCTATTCTTAACCCGGCTGAAATTAAGCAGGATTAATTTAGATTTTTATGTTTACAGAAAAACACTGATCACATTCAAAATGGTCAGTGTTTTTTTTAGATATTTTTACAAGATCAGCTTTCTGCACAGTTACAGCTTTTGCAACTGCGAAATTGTCGGATCGAGCAGCCGTCTGCCGTTTGCAAAATTAATAGAACACAATACCTTGTTCCCGTATTTTATCATTTTTTCAACAACACCTTCTCCATATTTAGGATGGTTAACCCTGTCTCCAGGTTCAAAAAAGTCTTTTTGTGGATTAACCGGAGTTGTTTCGGCAGGATAAACCGGCACAACCGGAGGTTTTTCTTCCGCAATCGGTGTTTCTTCTGCCAAAAGTGATTCATAATCGGTCAAAGATTCTTGCGCGGCTGAGGTTGCCGGTTCTTCATCCGGTAAAGGCGGCAATGGCAATTCTGTAAGTCCGAAATCCTGAACTGTATCCTCAGCTTTTGGCTGGTTCACATCTGTTATGTAGTCCAAATCGTCTAATGTGAGAGTATCACTTGGTTCAGCAGGCGCCGGAGCTGACTCTGCAACTTGCGGCAGTTCTTCAAGTTCTTCATTATCAGTAGAATCATCTTCTATAAAATCTGTTGGCAAATGAGAATCTGCAGACGATGAAAGTGCCGTATCAAAATCGCTTAATTCTTCTTCAACCGGTTCGTTATAAGTTTGCAGACTTTCTTCATCAATCTGCGGCGGCAGATCTATAAATTCTGATAAACTGTCCTCAAGTTTTAATTCTTCAAGTTTTAGTTCAGACACATCATCCGGCTGCACATCAGAAATTTCAGGTGTATTATTGGTTTCTTCCTGGGGTAAAAGCGGTTCTTGCAATGTTTCAAGAGTGTCTAATTGCATATCTGCTTCGACATTTTGAGTTTCCTGCACCGGAGTTTCATCAACCGCAACCTGTTCAAGAGGTTCTTCGCTTAGTTGATCTTCATCTTCACTTTTTACAATGACATCTTCTTCAACAGTTTCAGGTTCTGCTGTTTGAGGGATATCTACAGTTTCCTCAATAGAACCAGCGGGTTGTTCAATAATATCTTCTTTGACCTGCTCTTCTTCTTCAACTTTTGTATCATCTTCGATCTCAGTTTGGGTTGAATTTTCAACTTCAACCTGCGTTTCAGCAGCAGGAAGGTCATCATGAAGCATTGCTTCCTGTGAATATGAATTTGAATCGTCTGAAAAATCATCTTTTACCGTATTATTATCGTCCGCACTGTTACTGTCAGGCTGCACGTCAATCGGTGTTTCTTCAGCCTTAATAGCGGCATCAATATCTTCAAGCGGCATCATCTCTATGATCAGAGGAATATTTTGGGTTGATTTACCGTAAATTACACATTCATCAGGATTTAATTTGTTGAGGAATATGTTGTATGAGGCAAAATCATGCTGCATAGTCTGCGGCATAAACAAAATCAAGTTATTTGCCCGTTCTTTAAGTTCATAAAGGTATTTATAGTTGTGCGGGCAGGCAATGGTAGTATAGATCTTATCTTCGGATAAAAATCTTCTTATAAGTTTTTTATCAGCGTTTTCACTGTCTATTTTGGCAAAACCGTAGACATAAAGATCCAATTCTTCAATCTCATCATAAACATAATTCATAATCAGTTTTTGCAATGACGGATCCGCTGAAGATATATCAATCAACGTTGACAAATTTGCTCTTACTGAAGCTCTTAGGCTTTGGAAATCTTTTGCGGACTGTGCAAAAACATTATTTTCTTTATATTTTAGAAGTCTGTTTTTGAGAAGAACTAATTCAGGGATATTTAGTTCTTTATATTGAGCGTCAACAACGGAAATGAAAGTGTCAAACGGAATAAATTTGTCCAAAACAGTTTTTGAATATTCCTGAACTTCAAGAAATATATCCTGAATAAATGCTTTGCTTGCGGGTTCAACGTCGTTCAGGTCATTTTCGTATATGAAATTTATACTCTCATAGTTAAGCGGAAGCTTAAATTCTTCTCCGAAAACGAGTCTGTTTTCAGCATTAATAGTGCCGTCAGTATCAAAAATTATTGATTTGTTGTTGTTTTCGGTAATTTGTTTTGCAAAATTTGATAGTAAAATATCAGTATTTTCTGTGTTATCAGAGCAGACAAGAAGATTTTTTTCCAGAATAGAATAGTCAACATTGAGCACAAATTTTTGTTGTGCAAGTTTACCGATAGTAAGCGGTTTTTCAATAGGAAGAATATCTAAAAGTTCATTTGAAGCAAGCGGCGTAATAATAGCATCTAATTCCGGAACTGTGCCGTTGTAATTTTTAACAACACCTTCCTGGTTAAATGTAAACAGCAGTTTCACAATAGCATAGTTTACCCCGCTGTCTGCTTTTAAACTCATAACTTGAGCGACATAAGGATATTGTGAGTCTTCTATTATTACAAACCCTGAAATAACCAGATTATCTTTTGCAGTATAAGAAATTTTTACCAGATTATTTTTGACTTCTAATATTTTCATTGACACTTCCTTTTACTATCGTTTTAATTTTACCATAAACATGCCATTATATGCGTTTCATTACGTAAATGAAACATTTACTCCAAAACTTCTTCGAGAAGTTTGTTGTATATTTCTATTGTTAGGATACATATTTTAAGCTCTCTTTTCACCAGGCTTTTAATAGTACTTTTGTAACATTTGAGCAAAGCTTTATTCAACCCGTTATCTTCTTCCAGAAGCTCGTATATTTCTTTTGAAAAATCTTTGTCACGGGTATTCGGTTCAATTTTATCAGCGAGAAAGATTATTTTTTCAAAATTGGTCATATTAAGCTTTCCGAGCGTATGCCAACGGATTGCAGACAGAATTTCCTCATCGTTTACACCAAAATCTTTCTCTGCAATAAAAGCGCTGACCGGAGCATGTAATGTCTTGTAATTAAGCATTTCACATTCTTCAACATTTAAATTTTTGTGAATTATCTCCAGAAGCTTTTCATTTGTAAAACATTTTGCACAATCATGAAGAAGTCCTGCCGTATAAGCCTTTTCAGTATCAAGATTGAATTTCTCGGCCAACCCTGCGGCGCACTCAGCTGTCCCGGTAGAATGCAAATATCTTTCCGGCTTCAAATGTTCTTTGAGCCAATTTTTTATTTCTTCTTTACTTATCTTTGTATAATTCATTTTTTCTTATGTAGTCCTCAACTTCTTTGGGCACAAATTCCTTGAGCGATTTACCTGATTTCACTGAATTTCTTAGTCCGGTAGATGATATGTCTCTAAATTCAAGCGGCATAATTTTAAATCTGTAACCGTTATCTCTTAACCTGTCAAACTCTTTAGGATCAAAGTTTAAATCACGCTTAAATACAAGAAATTCTACCAGCTCTTTTAATTTTTCCGTTTTATACCAGGTTTCTATCTGCCTGAAAGCATCTGTTCCTATGATGAACTTAATTCGATTTGCCGGATTAAATTCTTTTATCAGTTCGCAAATTGTGATATATGTATAAGATTTGCCTTTTAATCTGTACTCTATATCTGAAATTTGAAAGTGCGGATTATTTTTTATTGCAAGCTCAACCATATTGTATCTGTGTGCGGTCAGTGCAGTATCATAAGACTTATGCGGCGGTTCGTAGGCCGGAATGAATATGATTTTATCAATTCCGCAATTATCAACAAGGTATTCAGCTGCTCTCAAATGTGCGTTATGTATTGGATTAAACGTTCCTTGAAACAAACATAATTCCATAAACTGATAATAACACACATGTAAACATTTGTAAAATTTTTTATCATATTTTAAAGTATATTCCACCATTTGTCGTAGAAAAATGTGTATAACAATAAGGAATTTTGATCATGGGTATGTCGGCGGCGCAGGCAAGATTGCTAACAATAACGCAAAGGATTAATAACAATGAGCTAAGTGCTCAAAGTATTACCAATGCGAAAACCAGGCTTTCCATGGATACTCAGGAAATTAGTGAGAAGTATGTGCAGGCATTGGATAAAGAACAGCTGAATTATACATACTATGATGCACAAGGCAATAAAACAACCCAAAGGCTTACTGCAGCGCTGCTTACTCAATACGGTGAATTAAAAAATCAATATGTAATAGTAAATTCTTACGGTCAGGCAATGGTTAGCGAGGAAGAGGCTGAAAACTTTAAAAACAGCAATAATCTCGAGGAATTTTTAGAAAAATTTGATACAGAAGATGAAACCGAAAAATCTTGGTATACTAACTTATGGTACAGGATGAACGGGCAAAATGACAATAAATCGTCTGCAATAGAACAAAGCTGGACTGTAATAAGCGACGCGGATTTAAATAGCACAAGCTGGATTCAGCATGCACTGGAAACCGGGGCTATAACACTTGAGCAGGCAAAAGTTGACGAGGAAAACGAAGAATTAAATGACAAAATTTCTTGGGTCGCAGTAAGTTATAACAGCGCAGCTGATATTACGGAGACAACTGACGATTCTGAAATCGCTAAGGCGGAGGCCGAATATAACTACGAAATGCAAAAAATTCAGGCAAAAGATAAGGAATATGATAATGAATTAAAACTCCTTGATACCGAACACACAGCTCTTGAAAGCGAGTATGAGTCAGTTAAATCTACATTGCAGAAGAATGTTGAACGTTCATTCAAGACATTCTCTTAAATGGATAATGTATCAATTGCGAGTTTTTCGGCCTGATCAGCAAGTTTTAATGCCTTATCAACATTTGCAGTATTTTGTTGTTGAGCCTTAATTTTTACGCCTTCAGGCGATGGTATATATCTTGGTTTTGGCTTTTCTGCTGTCTGCACAGAATTTGGCTTTTCATTTTGTTTAGTTGCTGCTTTTGCGGGTATTAAACTTCCGGTATGACTTATTTGTGCAGATTTCTGTTTTTGATATTGATTTAGCAAATTTGTGTCAGATAACGGAGCAGCCGCAATTGCAGTTTGAGTCGGAGCCGGCTGTTGAACAGGTTCATTGTATTTTTTTGTATAATCCGGTTCTTCCGGTTCTTTATCCAACAGAGATTCTTTCGGACGACCGAAGATTAGATGAGTTCCTTTTACCAGCAGTTTGTTAAGGAATGGTATTACTATAAGCATCGGGAAGATAAATCTAACCGGATAACCGGCTGCCTGCTTGAACCAGTATTTAGGATTTCTCATAACATCTTTGAAGCGCGGCCATAGATTCTTAAAATACTGCTTTGGAGATGAGAATAAATTCATAATGCACAAATCAACTTTCTTTGCTTTATGCTTAGAGTAAGGTCTGATTTGTTCAAGCCCCACAGTAAGTATATCTGCAGCTTTTCTGCCAAGCCATACAAGCGGATTATGGGTCTTAGGTCTGAATTTACTTTTAAGAACTTTTCTTGCGGCTTTATATTCTGCCTTATTTTTGAAAAATCCGTTCATAACTTTATCATTAAATTCCTGAACAGCTTTTCTGTAGGCTTCAACCTGCTGCGGAGTCATTCCGGAGTATTGTAAACCGCCTATTTTATGCATAAGCTGAACTGAAGGCGGCATAAATACAAAGAACCCTACCAATTCAGCAAACCTTTCTGCGAATGACTTAAATTTATCAGCAGTAGTTTCCTGGCGGTTTGCCCTGATAAGGACTTCTGCCAGGAAGTAAGCCTGCATTAACGCTGCAAGTTTACCGCCTGCAATACGGCTTGTCGCACCTTCCATAACCTGGTTGCTTAATTTTGCAAGCCCGCGGCCGAGAATCGTTGTATGTTGGAGATTCCCTTTACCTAATGAGGCAAGAAGCTTATTATAAGTTTCAGCAAATGAAACTTTTCTTCCGACAAGCTCGCCTTTTAGGAGAGTTAATGCATTTTTGTTAGAATAATTGATTCTTGCGTAGAACTTCTTATTTGGCTTCTGCAAGATTTCCATTATTTTGTCAATATGTTTTATAGGTTCTTTCTTTATGAGCTCAAACTCTTTCACGCTGCTAAAGCCCATTGCCTTAACCTTTAATTCTTTTAGAAGTTCAGCACGTTTATGAGGCGCCATATTTCTGAATGCTCGAATAGTTTTAGGCGATTTGTCAGGGTTAAGCACACGGAATTCTTCTGCTTCAAGCAGTAATTTCCGTTCGTAAGATGACGGCGCCTTGCTTATATTTTTTTCGATCTGCGCTATTTCCTGCTTGCTTAAACCAAGACAGTCAAAATCTTTTGGACTTTTGAGCGGCTCTAAAAATCCGTCCCAGATTTGAGAACAATCATGGGCAATCATGCCTTTTAAACCTTCTGCCTGAGCCTTTACAAGGCTTAATTCGGGAACAGAAGGAGTGCGGTCAAAAGAACGAATCAATGCTGATTTATCATAAACGTTCTTTTTCAGAAATCTTTTGCCGCCGTTAAAACCTTTGTTTATCGCTCTTGCAACCGGATTTTGGGTAAAAAAGTTGCTGATTTTGTCGCCGGCATTTCCTATTTTATAGAGAACTGTTTTATTGTAATCTCCTCGGCAAAATTTCAGGTATCTGTCCGTCGCCTGGTTCATAATTAGCCAGGTCGGAATTGTAATACCGTACTGGAGCATAGGATCTATATCACTGAATGATGTTAAACGGTTTCCAATATAAGAATCAGTAACACCTTCCTTAATCTTTTGCGTGTTAATATCAGCCTGCATTGCAGGAGAAACATTTCCGGGTATGTTTGTTGACATCCCGAATGTACCGCTGCCGAATTTAGGATTAACATATATGTTACTGTTATCTTGAATTTCTACCATACACTATTTTCCCTATATAAATATAAAAACATTTATATAAAAAAAATTGCTATAATAAAGTTTTTAAGAATTATTTGTAAAGAAATGTAACAAAACACTCAGAAAATGAAATTTACAAATAAGTATATACTTTATATATATACAAAGAGCAAACAAAAGAAGAGAGGTCGAATATGGCAGTAGCTAACTTAAAGAAGATTGATAAAAAACTAAATGACATATACAAAGACCAAATTACAACAAACACAACTAATGAGGCTTTTGTAGACCGCTCGGAAGTTCTTTTGGCACAAATGAATTTTATTGCAGTAGCGAACAAGCAGGCACTGCACCTTATATAGATTTCATAATTTTTTTAATAACTCCAATTAATTTTTCCCCTACAAATTTTAACTTGGTTTTCCCCTAAAAAATCAGGTTTTTTTTTGTGTGAAAATAAACTGATATGGGCCGGTTATTTTTTTACTTTAAGAATATCATCCAGCATACCGGTCATTGTAGATTTAAGGAGTTCAGCCTCTGTTTTGCTTTTTGCCTCGAAGCGCAGTGTAAATACCGGTTCGGTATTACTTTGCCTGATAAGCGCAAAACCTCCGTCAAAAACTATTCTCATCCCGTCAAGAGTTATAATGTCTTTAATTTCCGAGCCGAAAACATTTTTATTGGCGTTAATTCTTTGTTTAACTTCCTCAAGTGTTGATTTTTTTAATTCATTCGGACAAGGGTATCTCAGCTCCGGTGAAGAATAAACAAGCTCAAAAGGCTTTAACATATCGCATACAGAAAATTCAGGATTTTCATTTTTCTTTTTGGAGATAATTTCGATAATTCTGCAGCCTGCGTAAATTGCGTCGTCAAAACCATAATACTTATCTTTAAAGAAAGTATGCCCGCTCATTTCTCCGGCCAGAAGCGCATTAGTTTCTTTCATCTTAGCTTTTATGTAACCATGACCGGTTTTACACATAACAGCGTTGCCGCCCGATTTATTAATTGTGTCATATAATACCTGGGAACACTTAACTTCACTTACAATTGTAGGGCAAATCCCTTTTTGCCTGCACTCCTCAATAAGTTCAGCTGCATAAATTAAGAGGAGCTTATCACCTGTCAGGAATTTTCCGCAATTATCGACAACTCCGATGCGGTCGCTGTCGCCGTCGTAAGCAATACCGATATCAGCTTTTGATTCAAGAACTTTAAGTTTAAGAGAATCGAGAGTACTTTCTACGCTCGGATTAGGGTGATGATTCGGGAAAGTTCCGTCCGGCTCTGAGAAGAGTTCGATAACATCACAGCCAAGCTCTCGGTATAATTGCGGCCCGACGATTCCGCCTGTTGCGTTTGCGCTGTCAACAACTACCTTTAGACCTTTGCCGACTTTGCCAAAGCGGGATTTCATATCACTTATATAATCCGGAATTATATTGTAATCAGTTACCAAAGATTTATTAACCGGTTCAATATCATCGACCCAGTCGTTGAGGGTGAGATCCTTAAGTTCTTTGATTTTTTGTTCAGACAAAGTTTGGTGTTCAAAAGTCATTTTCAAGCCATTGTACTCTTTAGGGTTATGGCTGGCCGTAATAATGCAGGCAGCAATAATTTTATTCCCGTGCGTAATATCAGACGGAACGCCTTTAACTTCAGAATAGTAGCCGATCGGGGTTGGCGCAAGCCCAAGATTTATTACGTGAGCACCTTTTGAGGTAATTCCGGCCTGAAGTGCTTCTGACAGCGACGGAGAATGAGTTCTGGCATCCATGCATACAGTCAGGTACATGTCGCATTCATTAACTTCCGAATGCTGTTTCAAATATTTAACATAGCTTCTTCCGATATTATAGAATAATTCTTCGGTTATATCATCGCCGTAAATTCCTCTTATATCATTTTTCCCGAAAGCATGATCATATTTATTTTCCATAAAACTTTTTCTCCCTAATCGTTATTCTTAGAATATTATAGCATAAATACAGCCGGCTGGAAGTTTAAAATTTTGTTTGAATTATAATATATTTATGAAATTACGAGATATAGCATTACGGGATATAGCGGAAAAAGAAACATTTGCAGGCTTTTTGTTTATCCTGCCTGCGCTTGCGGGAATACTAATATTTATAATAATCCCGGTGATATGTTCTTTCGGGCTGAGTTTTGCAAGGTGGGATTTATTGAACCCTATAGAATTTGCCGGGCTGGAAAATTACAGAGAAATATTTACAGAGCCTTTATTTTTTAAAATACTTTTGAACACAATAGTTTTTGCAGTGTCAACATCGGTGTTTGGGGTTATAATTCCACTTATCCTTGCGGCAGTCATAAATTCCGGGATTCGCGGCAGTATCAATACCTTTTTGAAAACAAATGCGGAATTAGATCTCAATAACTCTGAGG
>CALUYR010000013.1 GCA_944325045.1 Candidatus Gastranaerophilales bacterium | reverse complement strand
CAAAGTAAAGTACCGTAAGGAATGTCGGTTGGGCATACTTTGCCCAACGATAAATTGGACATTGATTGGACTTCAGAAGTTCTGCAATTTGATTAAATTATAGCCTGATTAAAATTATTCTTTGTAATTTTGTGTCCTAATAAAGTCCGATTTAAGCCAGTTTAAGAATACAATATCAAGCAGTTTCCTACGGCTAACATTTAGTATTGTTGGGCAAGTATGCCCAACCTACTTGCTATAATTCATGCCATAATTCTACACAAATAAAATATCTTTGTTGGGGTAATAAACCCCAACTTACAAGCTTTTTTATAATCTAATATTTTTGTATTATGTATAAAAATAAGAATTTCTGTATAATTTAGATAAACGATTTAGCAAGAAAGACTTATTTTATGCAAAATAAAAAAGTACCGCCGGCATCTGAAATAAGAAGCACATTTCACAAAATATATTATAAAGATATTGCTCCCATAATGGCGAAGTATGAAAAAAAGCGGCAGTTTGAGTGGTTTAAAATTTTTATAATTGAAGCGATATTAATTACGTTATTGATTATCGGTTTGAAATTTTTCTGGAGTAATCTAATGTTCAGAACTGTATCACCTGAACTGGCATTTTTCTGTATACTGGCAAATTTCATTTTTCTTGGCGGAATTATGGGTGTACCTACTGTAAAAAACAATAATTTCGCTAAAATGCTGAAAGCGTCTTGTATGAATAATGTTGTTTCGGCTTTCGGGAATATGAAATGGGGTTCTATAATTGGTAAAGGAATTTCAGATTCTCAATTAGTAGAAAGTGAATTATTTTCAACATTTAATAGACGATCTAATGATGATATATTTGAGGGTACATTTAAGGATGTAAACTACACAATTTTAGAAACAGATCTTTCATATGTATCAAGTTCTGGGCAAAGAAGTAGTGTCCGGCCTGTTTTTAAAGGAGTAATAATAAATTTTGATGCAAATAAAACAATTAAAAATAAAACGATTATCGTAACAAAAGATGATACCAATATTAAAAACAGAAGCTGGAGTTTGTTGTCGTTAATTGCGGTGTTGATTTGTCTGCCTCTGGGAATATATCTTAAAGACATGGAAGTATGTTTCAATGGTGTACTTGGTTTAATTTCATTTATAATCGCGATTTATTGTGAAAAGACAAATAAAAATAAAGAAGTTTTAAACGCAATAAAGTTAGAAGATTCTGAATTTAATAAAAAATACAAAGCATATTCATCAGACGAAGTTGAAGGCAGATACTTAATCACAACAGCATTTATGGAGCGATTTAAAAATCTACAGACAGCCTTTGGTGCCCGTGGTGTAAAATGTTCGTTTTATGGTGAGAGCTTGATGTTTGCGATATCAACAAACAAAAATCTTTTTGAAATCGGCAATTTATTTACGCCGCTAAACAGTCCGAAACAGCTTGATGTGTTTTTCAATGAACTAATATCAATTCTGGCATTTATAGATTATTTCAAACTTGATGAGAAAACTGGATTGTAAAATGGCAGCAATGGAAGATTTAAATATAAAAATAAAACAATATAAAGAAGAATTTGTAAAAATTTTTGAAGCTTGTAGCCTGTCGGTTGGGCTTTCTGAAATGTCCTACTGACCGATTACATTTTTAGGGGGACATTTCATACTTGCCCAACAAGTTTAAAATACTCAAATTACTCAAACTACTCTTTAATTACTCGGGGGAAAAATCGGCTTGTGAAGTAAAGAAAAAGCTAATTTTGCAAAAATTAAAAATTCTGAGTGAGTAGAAAAAGAGTAAAGTAGGTAATTTGAAATTGAGATAATCAAACCACTTCCGACCGCCTAAAAGCTTGATTGCTTCGGGTTATCCGCCCTCGCAATAATAAAAAAACTTCCGACTAAATTACTCAAAAAAGTACAATCTATCCGTACAGTCCAGAAAAAGTCCAGTTTTTCAGTTTGATTATTTTGGTAAACTTAATTTTTCCGACCCGGAAACTCCCACACAAAGCCAACTTTACCAAAATAATCTATCTATCCGTACAAATCAAACTGGACAAAAAAGTACACTATCATACAAAATTAAAAAGCGGTAGAAAAAATCTACCGCTTTTTAATTCGGAAATAATGCGTTTTATATCGAACCATTTATTACAACATTAAAATTGCAGTTAATGAATAAAGATAGTGCAAAACTAGTTTATATGTTAAATCAATGGGCTTTAAAATATATAGCTTAATAGTAGTAAATATCCTATCTAATTAATTGTTATGAATATGCTTATACTTTGTTATTTCATCAACATTGGCATATTTAGATAGTTTATTATAGGTTTCATTAAGTAGTTCTGTATTCATCGAATAGTTATTAATTGTGGATAACTTATATTTAATCTCTCTTGCTAGATTACTGTAATATGTTACAATAACATTGCTTTTAACCGTAACATCCTTAAGAGTACACTTATCAGAAAATGCAATCACAGAATATATAGGAATAGTGTCATCAATATGCTTTCTAATTGCTCTAATATGAGTTGCATTCTGCATTATTGGATTATAAAAGCGTTCTTTATGGCTTTCGCCGTAACCTATAGGAAGTGTTTGAGTCCATTGCTTATGACTTTCATTGCCGAATATCCAACCGCTGTAATTCTTACTTTCTATAACAAACAGGCCCTTAGGGTGAAACATTATAACATCTATTTCAGAGGTTTTGCCATTATCTCTAGGGACATATAAGTTAAACAAGAACTTACAACCCATTGACTGAAAACAACTTAAATATTGTGATAAATGGTATTCTCCGCTAAGCCCTTTATCAAAATAAACAGATAAGAAGGAATTGTTAGTTTCTCTACAGTAGTCACTGCTTTTATACTGGTGATAGTTAAAAAGAAATATCAGTATAGGAATAGCTATAACAAATATTAAAACTAGTATTTCCACAGTAACCTCTTATATGTTTAAATACTAGCATAAATATAGTGGTTGTATCATATTGAGCCCACAAAAGTGCAAATGTAACAAAAAGATACAAATATTGCTTATAATCAAACTATAACATATTATAGTAAAGGAGGTCTTTATGAAGTGTTCTTATTGTAGGTTTGAATTAGATAATGGACAAACTGTTTGTCCAAATTGCGGTGCTCCCATAGAATATCAGACAACTTTATCACATTCTGTGAATGCGCAGAAAAATACTGAACGTTCAAAAGCTGTTTATATTTGGACAGCTATATTATTTGGAGGTTTTGGTGTCCATGATTTCTATGCTGGGTACCATTTAAAGGGAATTATAAAAGTTATTTTGTTTTTAACTATCATAGGTGTTTATATATCTTGGATTTGGGCTATAATAGACGCTTGCACTGTAAGAAAAACAAAAACAGGTGAATTATTTACATAAGTATAAAGGAGGTTATGATGACTATACTGTGCAAAAACTGTAATACTGAATTACCAGATACCGCAACAACTTGTTACAAATGTGGGACATTGCAGAATGGTGCTGAAAACCGTTTTTCAAAGCAAATTAATTTAGAGAAAAACTCTAATATGGAAGTGATATCTCAATTAGGGAACTATGCTGTTTATGAACATAAACAAGATTTAAGTTGTGATGATAATTATATTGGTTCTTATTTTGCTAAAGAAATGAATGTAAGAAGAAGACAACTACTTGTAACTTTGAATGGTGGGGCTGTAAAAGTTCAAGCTGGAGCCATGCAATGGATGTTTGGTGATGTAGTAAGTGAAACTGGACTCGGTTCAGGCGTGCAAGCTGTAGGAAATCTTATTAAAGGTGCAGTTGCAAGTATGGTTACAAAAGAAAGTGCTGTTAAGCCTATATACAAAGGTATTGGTTTACTGATGTTAGAGCCAACATATAAAAATATAATATTAGAAGATGTTTCAAGCTGGGGTGAAGATGGTGTTGTACTAGATGATAGTATATTCTTGGCTTGTGATTCTCAGCTTAAAGAAAAAGTTGTTGCAAGACAAAATCTTTCATCAGCTTTTGGTGGTAAAGGAATATTTAACTTATGCCTTTCTGGACACGGCATAGCAGCATTAGAATGTCCCATCCCGAGAAATGAATTAATTGAATTTACATTAAATGATGATACATTAAAAATAGATGGTAACATGGCAGTTATGTGGTCTAAGTCTCTGGATTTCACAGTAGAAAGGTCCTCTAAATCATTAATTGGTTCAATGGTTAACAAGGAAGGTTTAGTAAATGTATATAGAGGAACTGGAAAGGTACTAATGGCTCTTACTATTAGTGGTACACTAATGAAAGAAGGCTTTAATGAACAAGCAAATGCCGTAAAAGGCCCATTGGATGGTTATGCACATTCATTAACAAGATAATTATTAAGTATTATTTGATAATTACCACATAAAAAGCACACAAGAAATATGTGTGCTTTTTAATCTTCAACAAGTATTTTATTCTATAACAATCAATTTATTAATTAAGTTGTATTTAGGCTAGCCAAAGAAAGCAATCATCAAAATTCAACTATCGAACTACCTGAAACTCAACAAATTGCACTAAAAAAGCACCCGAAGGTGCTAATTTTAAAAATGGCGGGAACGACGAGGCTCGAACTCGCGACCTCATGCGTGACAGGCATGCGCTCTAACCAAACTGAGCTACGCTCCCATTTGTTTTCTTCACTCCTCTCTGCGGATTATACTTAACCGCTACGAGTCAATGTTATTCTCTTATCAAGGAAAATTTCCGTTTTACTTTCCCAACGCCGAAACTCGTTCGACAACTTTTATTATAATATGCTGAATTTTTTTTTGCAATACCCTGATTTAAATTTCTTTAAAAAAAGACTCTGATCTTTATTTTATTAACCTTTTATATACCTTTTTATAGCGGTATCCGGATAATTTTTTGTTCGGTCAGAGTCTTTTTCTTATTATATATTAAGTTTTCCTGAACTAATCCGCGTATAATGGTGCTAATTTTTTCGACTGCTGCGGAATAACACCCTCCTCAAGAGATTGATATACTCTGTAGTCAATTACAGGGAAACAGTTATCTATACTTTCAATCTCTCTTAACTTGGCATCATCTATGTTTCCGCTTTCAATCATGTCACAGATAGTCTCAAATCTGTCAACATGTTCTCTGAATCTGTCAGTCGCATAATCTTTAGCCTGCCATGTTGTAATCAGGAATGGCCAGTCTGAACTTTGCAAAAGCAGGTTTTCTCTTGCCATCTGATTTAGGGCTCTGTGAAGAAGTTTATCTTCAGGAATTTCCGGATATCTATCCGCAATTCTGTTAATACGCTTTTCACAAGAGTGAATAATCGGCCACATCCATTCTGTCAAGTGGTTCTGCCATACGTAGAAGTGTCCGCCCTGCCCCCAGGAACTTTCAGGAATTTGAATAGCTTCTGTAGGAGGATGTGCATGTATATATTCACCGGCTGTCATTCTTTCTACTTCCGGAAGATAGGTATGGAATTTCTTAATAACTTGTTTAATAAATTCTACACCTTCAAACCACCAATGGCCGAATAACTCGGTATCAAATGATACCATTACCAAGCCTTCTTTACCATTATGGGCTTTCTTATAATCATTTAACAAGTGATATATTAATGTAGTGTAGTGATCAGAGTTTTCATTAACTTTATTTAATGCAAGAACCGGATCATAGAGCATTTTATCACCAAGATCAGTTTGAGGTGAAGTTATTCTCCAGTAATGCATACCGGAATTAGCGTCTTTCCGGTGAAATTCTCTGAAACAACCGTCACCCGGGTACCCGTCAGCAGCAGACCAAACCTGATAACCGGCACGGTCATTTCTGCCCATTACGGCAACCTGTGCATCAGGAAGCCAATATGCTGAATACGTATCATAACCTGTTGCAGGTCTTTCAGGCAGCGGAATATACTCTATGTTTCCATAAACACCGATAACACGACGGTTTCCGATCGAGTTACCACCTTCTATCACGTGAGATTCCGTAAAGAAGTATTCAATTCCGTTGTTTTGCAATGTAACTTCTATTGCAGGACGCCAGTGTTTTTTACCGTCTTTTCCGACATATTCATAGCCCTGGCGGTACGCACATTCTGGCAGCCAGCAGCCGGTTGCCTTTTTACCGAACAAACGTTTTGTCGTATCTGAACCTACTTTAAATTGGGCATTAAGGTTACTGTCTGTTGCAAGCAGCGGAGAAAAACCGTGTGTTGCACCGGATGTTGTAATTTCTATGCACCCTAAATCCTGATATTTTTTGAAAGCTGAGATTAAATCCATTCCGTATTTATTCACAAATGAATTTTTAATGTAGTTGAACCAGTCAAAGTAATATTTTGCCAAATATTTTAAATGTTGAGAATGAGGAACTTCAGGGTCCGGATATCTTTCCAAATCTTTAGAAACTTTAGCTATTCTTGAATCCAGATATTTAACAAAACCGTGCTGTAAATGTTCATCATTAAGCTGTTCTGCCAGAATAGGGGTAATCCCAACAGTTAACTTCGCTTTTATACCTTCATCATACAATTCGGAAATTGCATTTAACAAAGGTACGTAAGTTTCAGCCATACATTCATAAAGGTTTTCTTCCCCGAAAGGCCACATACCGGCTTTTCTGTAATAAGGAAGGTGGCTGTGTAACATAAATACAAATTGACCTACTGACATTAATGCCTCCATATCTCTCTTTTTATACGAATTGATATTTATAATATAATCCGCTTTCTACATGAAAATATATAACACAAAAGGATAAAAAATATAATCCTATAGAACTAATTCTGTTGAATAAATTTACAAAAGTTAAAATATAAAATTTATATATTTTTTAATTAACATTAAAAAGGTATTTTTCTACGGATAAATGCTCCAAATTCTTATAGTTAACAATATTTTTATTACTATATATTTTTATTAATAAATTGCAGATTACAATCTTAATTATTATAATTACAATTATGGATAAGAAGAAAGTAATAGCGTACTTACACACGCATTGGGATCGCGAATGGTATAGAGAATATGAAGTTTTCAGGTTAAGACTTTTAAGGGTTTTCGATAATGTGCTTGAGCTTCTAAAGCAGAATAAAATTCCCGCTTTCTATTTTGATGGGCAGGTTTCAGCACTTTTAGACTACCTTGAAATTAGACCAGAAAATGAAAATATTGTCCGAAAATTTATCGGGGAAAAACGGCTTTTTATTGGCCCTTTTTATACTCTTGTTGATGAATTTTTAACCGATAAGATAACTTTCCAAAAAAATCTCGAAATCGGGCTAAAGATTTCCAAAGACTTTGGCTGTGAAGATTTTATCGGATATCTTGCAGATACTTTTGGCCACAGCAAAAATATTCCGCCTATTCTAAAGGAGTATGGGATTGACAAATGTATGGTTTGGCGCGGCTGCGGAGATATTCCGGCAGAATTTACCTTCAATGGAATTGATACTGTAAATCTTATCCGCGGGTATTTTATGGATATTTTCTCGTCGACCATGCCGGCAGAAAAAAAGGCTGAGTGGCTGGAAGAGAATCTTGACAAAATAGCTCAAAAATCCGGCAGTGTTTTACTTCTCCCTATCGGCGCCGATCATCTTGGTGTCGAAAATAATATAGCAGAACAAATTGAGTCAGTAAACCAATTATTGGATGGTTATGAAATTAAGCTTTCCACGCCTTTTGAGTATTTTGAACTGGTTAAAAATAACTTCAAAAATTTTGAATGGAATGATGAGCTGCGGGATAACAGTAAAACCTTTATTTTGCAAGGGAGTTATTCCGCAAGAGCTAAGATTAAACAATTTAATACTGTTGCAAGCTACAAACTTCAGCTTGCGGACAAACTGCAAAAGCAGCTTGGGGAAAAGTATAACAGTATAATAGAATACGCATACAAACTTCTTCTTAAAAACCAGGCGCATGACGGAATTTGCGGCTGTGCTACAGACGAGGTGCATGAAGAAAATATTACAAGGTATAAAAAAATTCTGCAAATTACAGACACTATATTAAAAGAACTAAAATTTCTTTATCCTGAGCAGTTTGAAAAGCTTTGGATCTCATATAATCAAAACTATCGTTTTGTTATGGAATTTGAGGGAACAGATATTCCCGATGGAGCCGAAAAAATTTCACAAAAACTCGGTTTCCCGGATGAAATATTGTATGACACACAAAAAATTCCGGTAACAGAGGATTACACAACTATTTACAAATATCTCACGGAAATCAGGCCTTCTGACGACAAGCTGGGAATTTCGGAGAATTATATTAAAAATTCACATATTCAGTTAAAAATTCAGGACGGGAAAATTACACTTCCGAATAACATATTTATGGATTTTGTAAGGTACAACGATTACGGTGATACCTATAATTTCGGCCCGGACAAAGATGATATCGGTGAAACAGCAGCAGTTATCTCAAGCAAAATTATTACAGACGGCAAACTTCGCTCCGGTCTGCAAATAAGTACATCGTTCTTCGATGTAGAAGTTTTTTTGGATAAAAATTCCGAGCTTTTAAAATTCAACATAAACTGGGAAAATAATTTGAAAAATAAACTCTGGCAGGTCAGGTTCAACTTTTCTCATGAGGTTTGTGAAGTATTGTCTGAAGATATGAATACTCTTATTAAACGCGAGTTTGATCCGAATTATAACATAAGAGAACATCTGCCGCAAACACGAGGGATTGAGGCAAAAACAAATACCGCACCTATGCAGAGGTTTGTCTGTGCAAACGGCCTTGGAATAATCACAAAGGGATTAACAGAGTATGAAGTTTATAAAAATTCCTTGGCCGTAACTCTTTTAAGGTCAACCGGGATTATTTCAAACCCGAAAAATCCTGCCAGGTCAACTCCGGCCGGCCCGCCTATAGAAGTTCCGGGGGCTCTGCAGTGCGGTCAAAATAAAGCAGAATTTGCAATCGGTTTCTTTGAACCTGAAAATTTTAACCTGCACATTGAAGAGTTATTTTTGAGTGATTAATAACTAACTTAAATAAATTATGCCAATCCCAATTGCTCTTTTCTTCTTTGAATTTCAAGAGGATCAGTAAGCAGCGCAGTATCTTTTACGCCGTTATCATCGGTTTTGGAAGCGGTAGTTTCTTGTGCTTCTTCCTGACTAGCGTTTTCAGCCCCGGCGGCGGCAGGTGTATTGTTAGTATTCTGTTCTTCGCTGTTCTGTGCGGACGGTTGTTCCAATCCTTCTATAAACGTTGCATCTTCAACTTTTGATTCAGCATTATTAACTTCGCTTATTGAAAGCTGGTTTCTGCTTAATGCATCGCTAATCACTGACTGGCCCTGAACGCCGGCGTCAAGTGCCTCTGCACCGCTTTCCAAAGCTGCAAGGCCCATCTGGTAATCACGCTCAAATATAAAACGCCAGCTTGCCATTCTTGCTTCTCTCAATGCAGCCCGTGCAGCATTTCCGTCTGTATTCTCAATTGGCTCGGTATCAACAGACTCTTGTTCGGCCGGTTGATTTAAAACAAGCTCGTTACCTATATCAACGGTTTGAGTACCATAGTCGCTTGACTCTTCCGGAAGTGTTTCGTATTGGGCAAACTGTTCATCAATTTGCTGAAGCTGCAGATCATAATCAGCAAGTTCAGCCTGCGCCCGGGTTCCGTATATGTTTAACTGATTTCCAAGCTGTTGTAATTTATTCAAATCGCCCGGAGTAACGTTTTGCATATCATTTTGAACTTTTCTTAGCAATGCGGAATATTCTTCTTTTATAGATTTTGTGGTATTTACGGTTTCATCAGCTCTGTCTGCAGCTGTGACGGCAATTTCTTCGCTGCTTTCAGCACTGCTTTCTGCGGAAGCTTCCATTTCGGTGACAGCACTTGAAGCCTCATCGCTGTTTTGAACAAATATTCTTCCCTGCTCATACAAACTTGTATCACTGTCAATAAGGTTTTGGCGATCCTGCTGTGCTGTTGTCATAGCCGCTTTATCAGCAGAATCATCTGCACCGGGAGAATCTGACTGACCGGTTTGCTCATAAATTTCATCCTCGTCCGTACTGCCGTTTACGGATTCGTACGAAACATCGTCCGGCGCGTTTGCAATCTTTGAGTAATCTTCCGCCCACTGTAAAACCGCAAGCGGAACATCCTGGCCTTGCCCTGCGTACTCCAAAATTTCGCTGGCTGTCAACTTATTCCAATCAATAGACTGGTCTTTTCGCTGCTGTACTATCGGGTTGATTGCGGCATTTACTGCACTTACGGCGTCTACCATATTTACTCCAATTTTACTTTTACTATAATGTTTACGGATATTTTTCCATAATCTTTAATTTTTGTGGAAGAGAAATATTAACTTTTGTAACAATATATAGATATATAATATATAAAAAGTCAATATTTTTGAGAAAAAATTTTTTATATAAATACAAGAACAAAGAAGAGAGGTTAATTCAAATGGCTAAAACAATTTTAATGCCGAATACAGTTACAGATACATATAAAACAACAGCAAAAGCAATAAGCGAAGTAGATTTAACAAACAGACACGTTATAAAAAAATCTCTTGTAGAAATTATGAAACAATCATTTTTCCATGGTGCAAGTATCTACGGAACAAATTTTATAGCATAAAATCGTTGGAAAATAGGAATATAGGAAATCGAAAATCTAAAAAGGATAAGTTAGCCGGTGAAATACCGGCTTTTTTATTTACATTACGTTACAAATTGTTATTATGCATATATAACTGGGTATATATAAAATATATACTAATAAGAGGAGCGGAGTTATTAATGGGCGTAAACAGTATATCAGCATTTTCTGCAAGTTATAATTATATAGACAGCGAGCATAAAAGAATAATGGAGGAATTGCGAGCACTTGGGATTGAGCCGACAGGAAACAAGTCAACAGATAAAATGAAACTTCAGCAGGCCAAGGAAGCGCAAAAAAAATCTGATGTTAAGGAAACAGAATTTGTGAAGGAAGTTCAGGAAGCAGCAAAACCGCAAAGTGAATCATCAGGAGATGACGCGGCAAAAGAGATTTCTGCCAAAAACATGACAGGAGCAGCACAGATTGCGGATTACAATAAATATAAACTTTTAGGAATTTACTAATAATAACTTCTCAAAACATGCTCAATATCATTAAAATCTGACGGTGAAGAAAGTTGTGAATAATTACTTAGCAAAAAGCCTCCGGCAAAAGTAATTTTATCACGGTTTGAACCTTTCGGAAATTCCAGAATAGATTTACCTTTAAGCGAGAGGATAGCGGAGCGCACATTTTTTACATCTTTTGAGAAGGATTTATTTGTACAAAATATTCGCAAATCTTTTATGTTTCTGTATTTATCGACAGTAAATGTAAAATAAAATATAGTACCCATGGTGGCTTCTTCAATTTCGGAATTCATCATTACCCAATTTTGGATTTTGCTTCTCCACGCATTCCAGGCAATGAGTTCTTCTCTGTATTTAGGATCTTTTAATTTATCGCAAACAGAACAAGTTTGACCCGGTTTAATCTGCTGATCAGGTTTTTCTTGTTTATGGGAGTCATTGTCTAATTCACTGTTCAGCATATTTTCAACCTGCTGGAGAACTTCGTTACTGTTATTTTCTTCGGCAGGTTCGTTTGAATCTTTAGGTTTTCCCGGCTGTTCAACGTTTTTGGAAACAGCATGTCCGTCCTGAAAATTCATTGTATCAATAAATGAGGAAGGAATTATTTTAACTTCTTCGGGAGGTAAATTTATATTCTTATCAGCGATTTTTTCCTGGGGAACACTGTTAATCGGGTTAACATTTCCTATTTTAAAAAGCGAAACGCTTTGCATATCGTCCCAGAAATCATCCGCATTCTCGAGTTTAAAATTTGCCGGCGCGATAAGGAAATGTTTATGCAGTTTCGGCTGTACGGACGACGAAATAATAGTCACGATTAAAATAGATATGATTATAAATATACTTAAAATTTTCATAATTAATCTTTATCTAATTTTGCAATCAGCTCATCGCAAGCATAAACATCGAATCTTGTAGACGAAAGCATCATAGTTTCGGCGATCAGCAAGGCAGTCGGAACAAGCGCGGCAACAAGGCTTAAAAATACCCCCTTAACATCACCGCCTATTTCAGTCATAAAATAAGAGACATTCATCATAAACTCAATAAATACAATAGCACAGGCAATAGTCATAAAGAGTTTTTTGTCAGATTCGAGTTTTCTTGCCCCTTCAAGACCGTAAATATTTACACCATGGTGTCTGTAGTCGCTGAAACCGTCCTGCTTAATAACCTGGGAAGCCTGAATTTTTCTGCCTGCAAGAAAAGAACTTACAAAAGCAAAAAAAGCAAATATGAGAAGGAAAGTTGCAAGCACAAGAAACACAGGGCTGAATCTTAAACCTGAAATTCTCACCCAACCGGCGGCTTCCGGAAAGCACATTGCAAGAGTATTCGACACACCGTAAGCAAGGAAAGGAGCGGTCAAAATACCGATGATAACTTCACCGAACGATTTTAACTGGAGCATAAACATCCGGTCTTTAATATTATTTATCTTAGTCTTGGTAAGACTGTTAACATAACGTTCAATCCAAACACGGTAGGCTTTTAGAACCGACTCAAAATCTTCTCTGAACTCATATTTGTTAAGTGCCGCGCCGAATTCTCTGCCGTTAGCCTTAAAGTACCCGCACGCAATTGCAAGCGCAGTCATAATTCCAACAAAGAAAAACGTTATAAACACTGAAAAAGCAAGAAAATTACTCAATGTCATAAAGTAAATCTGGTTTACAGTATAAATTCCGACAATAAAAATCGCAGACATCCACAGCATAAAATTCTTTGCAAGTTTGGAAGTGCTGGAAGCACCTTTGAACATTTTTTCCGATAAAAACAAATACACGCCCTGCTTAAGCATTAAGCAGATAGCAAAAACAACAAACGAGTATGCAATCCAAGCCTGAATATTTGTTGCCAAATATACATTCTTGGATGATTCCTGAGCCGAAAGCCCCATCAAATAATTCGCAACAGCAAACGAACTTAAAATTGAAGTTATATATAATGAAATATGCAAAATTAAACTTGCACGCCAGTTAGCAGTTATCTTAGCCTTAAACTCTGCAATCGGGTAAGCTATCTGTTTAATAATAGCAATTCTTGCCTTTTCAATAGGTTCACGTGTTTTTTCAACTTTGGCTTTAACAGCAGAAGAAGCATCATCTCCATATAGTGCCCGTAATTCCGCCTCTGTCAAATTTATTCCGCCGGTGTGTTCCATATCCAAAGGAGTATCCTGAACAACTCGAATTTCAATAAACTCTTCACTGTTTTGCAGAGAAAGCCTGCAAACATTATCCGTCGTAACCTTTTGCAGGACAGCTCCTTTAAAAAGGATATTGGGATTTCGGAAATTATTTGTAACCTGGCAAACCCCGGCTCCTTCATTATATTGAACCGTCAATAATATGTCATATCCAACGTTCATAACAAAGTCACAGTTTGGATTAGATCCTATGTTAATAAGAGATTTTGATTTAAATTCTTTTTCGCTGTTTGAACATTTTATAATAATACTCATTAATGATATCCTTATCTGTCAAGTGCATGAATAAATTGTCTAATAGCTTTATCACAATTTTGTTTTGGAGAAACAATAAGTTTATTTTCGCCCAAAACCGGATATAATTTTTCTTTTACAAGGTCTAATTTCTCCGGATGAGCATACAAGAACATCATAGCCAAATCCGGAGCTGTTTTCTGAACTCTTTTTACGTCAAACGGAAGTGTGTTCCAGTTAATTTGCTTTTGGGTAGCACCTTCATTTTCAAGATCTCCGATGACGACTACAGCCGGCATATAACCATTTCGTTTCATTTCAACAGCATAATTAAACGCCTTTTTAAGCCCGACACCGTATGCTGTACCATAATCTTTTGCTTCATATTTTGTAAAGGCATTCATAACTTTATTAATATTAGAACCGTTAAAAGGAGCCCCCTCATATATCAAATAGGCATCCTCCGAAACTCTTATGATTTTAATTTTATCTTCAGGGTCAAGCAGATTACAAATTTGTTTCAGAAGTTTTTTCTGTTCCGGAAGCTCTCTCTGATTAGACGCAGAGGAATCTACCACAAACATTACAGCTGCCGGTTTAAAGTCATCTACTTTAACAGACTTCAGCCCTGACCAGACTAACTTAATAATAACCGAGGTTATAAGTATAACAATTCCAAGTATGATAAGTCTTTTATTCATAACCAACTCTGATTTAATAATAACATGTTTTTAACTAATTATCAATATTGCAATTATAAATAAAAACATGCTATAATACTATACGTCATTGAAAGTAGATTTGTGGAGAGATTATGGAAATAGCAGAAGTTATATTGACAATTATTGCAGCATACTTAATAGGGTCAATTCCAACCGGATATATAATTGTTAAAACAGCAACAGGCCAGGATATCAGGACAATAGGTTCAGGCTCAACCGGAGCTACCAACGTAAAAAGGGTTATGGGTAAGAAATGGTTTTTCATAACACTTTTGCTTGATGCATTTAAGGGAGCATTGCCGGTAATTCTTGCAAAGATATTTGCAACAGTATTTACAGGAATCGGACTTTTGCCGGTATTAGCCGCCATTTCCGTAATATTAGGTCATTCCAAGTCCGTTTTCCTTAAATTCACAGGAGGAAAATCTGTTGCCTCAGGAGTAGGGACAATTCTTGCCCTTAACTGGCTGGTCGGGCTTATAATTGCTGTTATTTGGAGTGTAATAACTTACTTGTCAAAATATGTATCACTGGGATCTATTATTGCGCTTGCAATATCACCTTTTATAATGTATTTTCTTGACGGACATCTTGCATATGTTTGTTATTGTGCATTAGGAGCTGTATATATAATATGGCTGCACCGTTCAAATATAAAAAGACTTATCAAAGGTGAAGAAAACAAGGTTCGTTAAGAGATGGAGAACCGGTATATTTTAGATAATGCCGGATATACAAAAAATAAATTTCCAGTTTATATTTTTGTTAAACGGGAAATTTTTATTACCACGGGTAATCGTCCTTAATCTCCCAGCCGTCCATTTGGATCAATGCCCCGCAATTACCTCCTGCGTAACGTTCATGTGTACCTTTCTTGCAAGAATATCCATATCTGTCCGTAATAAGCGAGTCTCTATTATTATAATCAGATCCCCACATTACAATACGTTTATTCCTGACTAATTCTGCCATAAATATATCCCTGCCAAGTCGATTAGGTGGTTGTTTATTATTTACATCAATAAATATCCACATATAAGTTCCTCCGCCGGGGAGACTTCCATCCTCTCCTCCTGAATTATTAAAAAGACCTATTGAACTCCCATCCGGAAGAATTGTCCAAGAGCTGGCAAGAGGTACTCTGTCACCATCAATATTATATGTTGCATATTCAACATTAGGTAAATTGGATTTATAATCCACAACTTTTTTTAAATATGGCTCAAAATATTTCTTAAAAAATTCAGACTCATTAAATGTGTAACTAAATTCATCAGGAGATTCCCATTCCCAAACTTCTCCATTATCTTTTTCTGATAGTAGAATAAGTTGATATAGAGTAGAAAAACTTTTTTTTAATTGATTTACTGTAATTGCTTTATCAATTTTGGGAATAATCACCGGCAAAGTCAAAGCAGCAACAACACCGATTATGCCAAGGGTTATAAGAACCTCCGCCAAGGTAAATGCAACCCTGCGAGGTGAATGGTAGGATGGTGAAAAGACCTCAGAGAGAGTAAATGCGGGGACTAAGTCCCCTCTTACATGACGCGTCGCTTTCCGAGATACATAAGAAATAGCTTTTTGTAGGTTGGGGTTTCTACCCCAACAATATTTTAATGTTGGGCTGAAAGCCCAACCTACTTTATCTAATACCTCTTTCCCTGATATAGTGCAGATTGTAGCACATTTTTGACGGTGGCTAGATCCTGAAACTAGTTCAGGATGACATAAAAAATTATTTATAGACCGTTTCCCAATGCGCCCCGCACAGTTCAATGTAGGTTGGGGTTTCACCCCAACATAATATTTATTTACATCTGATACAGAAAACTTTGTTTTGGTGAAAAAT
>CALUYR010000012.1 GCA_944325045.1 Candidatus Gastranaerophilales bacterium | reverse complement strand
AAGGCAAACTTTAAAGAAGGCTTATCCGTTACAGAGTACATCATTTCATCTTACGGCGCAAGAAAAGGGCTGGTAGATACAGCGTTGAAAACAGCTGACTCCGGATACTTAACAAGACGTCTTGTAGATGTTGCCCAAGATGTAATTATCAGAGCAGATGACTGCCATACAACAAAGTCTATTAGTATGAAACCTATCTGTGACGGGGAAACAGTTATTGTTCCTCTGATTGACAGACTGCTTGGAAGAACAGTAGCCCAGGATATAACTGATGAAAACGGAAATGTTATTATAACTAACGGAACTACTTTAGATCGTAAAGATATAAGAAAAATTTCACGTTTAAATCTTCAGGAATTGAAAGTTCGTTCAGGTTTAACCTGCGGATTGGAATACGGGATTTGCCAAAAATGCTACGGCTGGGCAATGACTACTCAAAAGCTTGTTGATATTGGTGAAGCCATCGGTATTATTGCCGCCCAGTCAATTGGTGAGCCCGGTACACAGCTTACAATGAGAACATTCCACACCGGCGGCGTATTCAAAGGTTCCGGTGCAATGAAATCTGTAGAAGCTGCTATTTCAGGTGAAGTAGTTTCAAATGTAAAAACAAGAGAAGTCAGAACTCGTCACGGTGATGTTGTGAAAGTTTCAAATTATGAAACAGATATCGAGGTACGCGGAGAGAAGAAAACCGAGAAATATCATATTCCTGCAGGATCAAATATTTTCTTTGAAAACGGAATGAAGGTAGAAAAAGGTTTCAAACTTGCAACCTATGAACCGGTTTCCCAAGGTGACGGCTCCCGTTTGACAGAAAAAGCTACAAAAGATATTACAACTGATTTATCCGGTGAAGTACTGTTCGAGGACTTTGTTGCGGATGAAAAGAAAGACAGACAAGGTAATATCTCCAGAACAACCAATAAACAAGGTGTTATATGGGTATTAGGCGGAGATGTTTATAACCTTCCGGGCGGCTCAAAAGTTCTTGTTCAAAATGAACAGAAAGTTAAAGCCGGAGAAAAGTTGGCTGAGACACTTACAATCAGCGAGCACGGCGGTGAAGTTCGTTTTGGAGAAGATCTTGTTGTTGAAAATGTTAAATTTGAAGGTAAAACTATTAATAAAATAG
The DNA here is from genome assembly GCA_944325045.1 of Candidatus Gastranaerophilales bacterium. Lineage (GTDB taxonomy): Bacteria > Cyanobacteriota > Vampirovibrionia > Gastranaerophilales > Gastranaerophilaceae > UBA1221. The sequence goes on along the minus strand of CALUYR010000012.1, from coordinate 15,349 downwards.
TTCAAGGTAAAGAAATTACAATTGTGATAGCCTCTTTATCACCTGAGAATGCGACATTTGAACAGACAAAGAAAGAACAGATCTGGACAGTTGACAAAACCGGCGAGAAATACATTGTAAAAGCTCCGGTAGATACACCGGTTGAAAACGGTATGATTATTGCCGAGCTTATAGATGATGAATGTGCTGTAAGTTCATCAGGCGAAATCAGATATGTTGATGTGGAAGTTGATGAAAATCAAATTATCACAAAACCTGGGGCAGTAGTGTTTATTCCTGAAGAGATTCACCAGATATCCAAAGACAGTTCTTTGAAGATGGTTGAGAACGGAACTTATGTAACTTCAGGTACCGAAGTTGTAAAAGATGTATACTGCCATATAGACGGTATTGTTGAATTTAAAGAGTATAACGATATTATCCATGAAATTACAATCAGACCTGGTGAAATCCATACTTTACCAAACGTCGGGGCATTAAAAGTTGATGAAGGTGAAGTTGTTAAAAAGGGTACTGTAATTGCAGACGGAATAAAAGCCAAAGAAACATCTATTATAACAATAATGGATTCATCAATGGATGATCTTGCAATAGATGATTTGGATGAAGAGCTTGATGCGAATTTATCTTTAGATGAGGACAGCATATCAAACCAGCCTATCCAAATACTTGTAAGACCGGTTCAGGTGTTGAATGTAGATCAGAAAGATGTTTCAATTAAGTTCAACACAACAGACGGGTTGATTGATATTGTTCCGGTAACCCAGCTTCAGTATAAAGACGGCGCCAGAGTTCGTAATCTGGACGGATCAACAATTACCAGAACAAGTCTTGTTCTTCAAATGCAGGGATACCTTTCACACTTGAAGGGAATGGTTGAACTCGACAGCAATAATAATTTGAGAATAGTTGTTCTTGAAAACCTTATTGTCCGTCGTGAACTTGAAGGCACCTCCAAACTGGTATCTTCTCTTCAAACAGAACTGCTAGTAAAAGACGGACAGATTATTGAACCTAAAACACCGATTGCAAAGACTCAGGTTCTTGCAATAAATGACGGTGTAGCTTCTGTAAATAATATGGAAGAAGATTCAAGAAGATTGCTTTTGACAAGCAAGTTGTATGAAACAACCGTTAAAACATCTTCAAAATCATTAGTACAAAAAGGTGATTTTGTAAAACTTGATCAGGTTCTTACAGAAGGCGGCGATAAGTCAACAGTTTCAGGGCAGGTAATTGCCGTAAATAAAAATGAAATCACTATAAGAAACGGTCGTCCATACTTGATCAGCCCAGGTACAATGTTAATCGTAGATTCCGGAGCGTTGGTTCTTCGGGGAGATATGATTGCAACATTGGTATTTGAAAGACAAAAAACCGGTGATATTGTACAAGGTTTGCCGAGGGTAGAAGAACTGCTTGAAGGCCGTAAACCTAAAGATTGCGCAATATTGGCAGAAGAGGACGGTATTGCTGAAATTGAAACTGATGAAGATCTGCCAAGACTATATCTTGTTACTGAAAACGGCAGAACCGAAATTAAGTATGCAATTGACGCAAATATTGTAGTACAAGATAAACAGAAAATTAAAAAAGGTCAGCCTTTGACATCCGGGCCTTTGAACCCGCATGATGTAATCAGACTTTGCGGACCGGAAGCAGCCCAGCAGTATCTTGTAGATGAAGTTCAGCGTGTATACCGTTCACAAGGCGTAGAAATTGCTGATAAGCACGTTGAAATTATCGTACGTCAAATGACTAAGAAAGTAAAAGTTATTGACGCCGGTGATACAAAACTTCTTCCGGGAGAACTTGTTGAGGTTCAGGTATTTGAGAAAGAAAATTCCGAAGTTGAAAAGAACGGTGGAACTCCTGCAACATGTGAATATATGCTGCTTGGTATCACAAAAGCCTCATTGAATACGGAAAGTTTCATCTCTGCTGCTTCATTCCAGGAAACAACCAGAATCCTTACGGAAGCTGCTGTTGAAGGAAAGAAAGATATGCTCAGAGGCTTGAAGGAAAACGTTATTATCGGTAGATTGATTCCTGCCGGAACAGGTTTCCATCATCTTTCCAACGCAAATGAAGAAAAAGAACGCGAAGCTAGAAAACGGGCTGTTGCTCAAAGAAATCAGGCAAGAAAACCTTCTGCTATTTTGGAAGAAATTGAAGGTATGTTCGGCGCTCCTGATTTGACAATTGATGATCATGGAATACAAGGTGAATAATTTGTTTATCTGATATTTCAAAAGTTACGGAAAAACACGGCACTTATTTTAAGTGTCGTGTTTTTTTCATCTATTTAAACTATGTAAAAATTTTTAAAAATGTTAAACTTAAACTATGCAGGTAAATAAAAATTATACTAATTATAAAGAGGAATTTGAACGGATATATAATGATAAAATTCTTGCCTCCCTGCTTTCAATAGAGAAGGAGAGACAGGAAAAGCTTGTCAGTATGATATTTAATGAGTGTCTAATACTCATTCTGTTTGCCGGGAGCTTATTTTTGTTCGTAAACATTATTCTTTATCTTCAGCCAATTATATGCGCTTTTTGTTTCCTGATTGTTCTTTTTATCTTTGTTCTTTTGTGTGTGTATCCTTCTTGTAAAAATTATGCATTTGCAAATAAATTAAAAAGCATGTACCTTGCTAAAATATTAAACATTATAGGGAAATTTGAGTATGGCACCCGTGAAACTCATATCCCGATAGAAACAATTAAAAAAAGCGGTCTTTTTACCGGTGGTACAGAAGTTATATATGATGACTGCTTTTCAGGAAATTATAAAGGTGTGGATTTAAAAATTAATGAAATAAACTTATCAGCACCTCAAAATGCCAATGCAAAGGGGGCTTTACCATTTAAGATTTTCCGTGGAGTAATAATCAATATGGCATTTAATAAAACGATAAAAAGTAATACTCTGGTATATTCTAAGGAAGATATTCATGTTAAAGGCTGGCGGCTTAGATATATGCTTTCGGCTATAATAGCATTGTGTATAGTATGTTTTGTTTTGAAGGTTGCAGGGATTATAATGTCAAGCCCGGAATTTTATGCAGTGCTTATACTTGTATTACTGATACTTGCATATAGCTATATTACTCTTGCCTGGGCTTTCAAGGAAAAATTGAAAAATGTTAACGGATTAAATGAGCTTAAATTAGAAGATACAGAATTTAATAAACGTTATAGTGCTTTTTCATCTGATCAGGTAGAGGGAAGATATCTTATAACCCCTGCGTTTATGGAGAGATTTAAAAATATTCAGACTGCATTCGGGACAAAACAAGTAAAGTGTTCTTTTTTTGATAATAGTTTGATGCTTGCAATATCAACCGGTAAGAATGTTTTCGAGTTGGGCAATTTGTATACTCCTTTGAATACTACAAAACATATGGATGAATTTTTTGATGAACTTTTATCAATTTTAGTTTTAGTTGACCACTTTAAATTAAATGAAAGTACAAAATTATAAGGTAATATAACAGTATGGCAAAGATCGGAACGTTAAATAATGCAATTTCAGAGTATAGAAGAAATTTTTATAATATTTATCATAAAAGTATTATTCCAATATTTGAACAATACGAAATTCAGCGGAAAAATAAGGTATTGTTTGTTGTAATAACTTGTTTAATTTTATTGGCTTTTATTTTATTTATGGTTGTAGATATTTGTACAAATCCTAATCCCAATGATGGTGATGTGTTAAAATATATTCTTGGAACTGTTGCATTAATTGCACTGATTTTTCTTCCGATACATGAAAATAACAAATTTGTTTCTATGTTAAAAAACGGCTGTATGATGCAAATTCTTACTGCTTTCGGCAATATATCATGGGTTGAGAATGTAAACATGATTACGGATTTTGAACTGAATAACAGTGATTTGTTTTCAACATATAACCGTCGGAGTTCAGCAGATTCTTTTAAAGGTGTCTATAAAGATGTTGATTTTAGTATTTCGGAAACGAACCTTAAGTATGAGACAGGCTCAGGAAAAAACAGAAGAATTTATCCGGTTTTTAAGGGTGTGGTTATAAAGTTTGAAGCTAACAAGATAATTAAAAACAAAACAATTATTGCCACCCGTGGAGATAATAATATTAAAAGAAATAATCCGGGATTGACAGTAACAATTATAGGTCTTGTTTGTTATTTTGTGTCTTGTTTTTTTGACCAAGGGCTAAATTTAATAAGCATAATGGTTATATTATTTATTGGTTTTATAGTATTTCTTGCTTGTAAGATTTTTATGAACCAAACAAATGGTATTTTAAAGCGGGAAATTCTTTCAGAGGTTAAGCTTGAGGATCCCGAATTTAGCAGAAAATATGTTGCATATTCATCTGACCAGGTAGAGGGAAGATATCTTATAACTCCTGCGTTTATGGAAAGATTTAAGAATATAGAGACGGCCTTTGGCACTCATAAAGTAAAATGTTCCTTTTACAGAGACAGTATAATGTTTGCAATCTCAACGGATAAAAATCTGTTTGAGATAGGAAATCTATATCACAGCCTGAAAGATCCAAAACAAATGACGATATTTTTTAATGAATTAGCGTCAATACTTGCATTGATTGACTATTTCAAACTTGATGAGCAAACCGGATTATAATCTTACAATAATTTAAATTATTAATTCAAATGTTACTTAAGTTTATCTATTGCCAATTATGGGCTTTTTAAGTTATAATAATTTTACTACACAAAATAAGCGAGGAAAAATATGAATAAAAATCAATCAGCGGGTATGTATATAGTCCTGGCAATAGTTGCTATGGTATTTATTTCATCCGTATTTATGTCGGGGCCGACAACAAGTACATCCGAAATATCCTATTCTGAATTCTTACAGAAACTGGATAATGGAGAATTTTCCCGCGTTGAAAAGGCTGATGATTTTTTAATTGCGGTACCTAAAAATCAACCGAAGGCAGAAACAAAGTCTACAGACGTCCCTCTTAGTCCTTTGGGAGTTGAACGTAAGATGCCGACAGTTCAATACAAGGTTCTTACTCCAAAGGATAATGGCTTGATGGAGAGATTGGAAAATGCTAACGTCGATATATCCGTAAAAAAACCGTCAGAATCTTCCCAGATGTTAGGTTTGTTGGGAAGTGTAATGCTGCCGTTACTATTTATAATATTTTTGGTTGTTATGGCTAAAAGCCTTCAAGCCGGCGGTTCGCAGGCTATGAGCTTTGGTAAAAGCAAGGCAAAAATGCTTTTGGATAGCAAAGTTAAAACAACATTTAAAGATGTTGCAGGAATTGACGAGGAGAAAAAAGAACTTGAAGAAATAGTTGACTTTCTTAAAAACGGCGAGAAGTATGTAAAATTAGGAGCAAGAATTCCTAAAGGCGTTTTGCTTGTCGGCCCTCCGGGAACAGGTAAAACCTTGATGGCAAAGGCAGTTGCCGGTGAAGCCGGTGTTCCGTTTTTCTCAATCAGCGGATCAGATTTTGTTGAAATGTTTGTCGGTGTAGGTGCAAGCCGTGTGAGAGATTTATTTGATCAGGCAAAAAAACACCAGCCTTGTATAATCTTTATTGATGAAATTGATGCAGTCGGCCGTCAGCGCGGCGCAGGATTGGGCGGCGGTCATGACGAAAGAGAACAAACCCTTAACCAGCTGCTTGTAGAGATGGACGGTTTTGATGAAAACACTAATATCATTGTAATTGCCGCGACGAATAGACCTGATATTCTTGATAATGCACTTTTAAGACCGGGGCGTTTTGACAGGCAGATCTATATTAATGCCCCTGATGTAAGAGGCAGAGAAGAAATTTTAAAAGTTCATGCAAAAAATAAGCAGCTTGACAATGACGTTGATTTAAAAGTTCTTGCAAAACGTACGCCGGGATTTACAGGTGCCGATTTGCAGAATCTTTTGAATGAATCAGCCCTGCTTGCAGCACGTAATAATAAGCAGAAAATTTCAATGAGCGACATTGACGATTCTATAGACCGCGTTATAGCAGGCGTTGAAAAGAAAAGTAAAGTTCTTACAGATTTTGATAAGGAGCTTACATCCTATCACGAAGTCGGCCATGCGCTTATTGATAAATTGTTGAAAGATTCAAACGAACTCCATAAAGTATCAATTATTCCGAGAGGAATGGCCCTAGGTGTTACGTGGACCCGTCCTAAGGATGAGAAAGTTCACGTTAGCAAAGCCAAACTTCTTGCAAAGATTACTGTTTCATTGGGCGGACGAGCTGCAGAGGAGTTGATATACGGTGTTGATAACGTGTCAACAGGAGCTTCTCAGGATCTTATTAATGTAACTAATATCGCTCGTAAAATGGTTACGGCCTGGGGTATGTCTGAAAAATTAGGCAACCTTGCCTACGGTAAAAATGAAGATAATGTTTTTATGGGTAGAGATTTTGGGCACCAAAGAGATTACTCCGAACAAATTGCTTTTGAAATTGATAAAGAAATAAAACAAATCGTCGATAACCGCTATGCAATTGCCAAAAATCTTTTGAATGAAAACAGGGATATGCTCGATGCAATCGCTCGTGAGTTGTTAGAAAAAGAAACTCTTGACGAAAAAGAATTTGAAGAAATTATGAACAGGGTTGCAAGTGAACGACAAACTCCATCAAATTAGAAAAATTACATTCGATAAATTTGAAATCGGAGGAGAAACTTCTTTTCCGATTTTAAATCCTGCATTTGCTTTAAATGTTTCTATATTTGATCCGGACGAGAATTTCGGGATTGTAAAACAATGGTACGGAACAAATGTAAGAAAGGATATTATTGAAAAGGCGCAGGCAAGTGCTTGCGATATTTTATGTATGCGATTTAACCTTAAGGATGTCAATGAAACCGATAAAGCAATCGGGATTTTCAAAGATCTTTCCCCTTTGGTTAATAAACCATTAATGATAAGCGGAGCTGATAATGATGAGATTGACAGAGTTTTGCTTGCAAAGCTTGCAGAGGTTTCAGTCCGCGAGCTTATAATTTCCCAGGTAAATGAAAATACATACAAGAGTATTGTACCGGCAGCTGCTCAGAAGGGGCATGTACTTGTTATGAGAAGCCCTATTGATATAAATCTTGCAAAAGAACTTAATATTTTATCATCTGATTTGGGGTTGGATCTTAATAAGATATTAATCGATACGGATATCGGCGGTCTTGGCTACGGACTTGAATACGGTTACAGTATTATGGAAAGAATTAAATTAGAGGGACTTAATGGCGATAAATATTTAAATATGCCGCTGATAAGCTTTGTAAGCAGCGAGTCGTTGAAAACTAAAGAGGCAAAGTCCGCTGATTTTGATAAAAATTGGGGAAATCTTGAAAGCAGAGCAAAATATTTTGAATTGGCTTCCTGCACTGCTGTGATGGCTGCCGGAGCAGATGTAATTGTAATGAACTATCCTCCGAATATTTCTATACTGAAAGGGCTGAAATAATGGAATTATCAGGATTACAAATATTTAAACTACTTCCCGCCGCAGCTAAGTCTGAAAATTCAAATTGTAAAAAATGCGGTTTCCCGACTTGTATGGCTTATGCTTTGAAACTCGCAAAACATCAGGCTAAACTTGAGCAGTGCCCGTATGTTTCTCAAGATTTAAAAAATTTATACGAACTTGCTTACACTAATCCTCAGGATACAGTTGAGATAAACTCGCTGAAAATAGGCGGAGAAAATGTCCTTTACAGGCATGAAAAGACGTTTATAAATAGAACTGCCCTTGCAGTAGTTATTGATACAGAACAGTGCGGATGGCAGGAAAAATTTGAACGTGTAAAAGAATTTCAAATTAAGCGTGTAAATGAAATTTTGAAAGTTGATCTTGTTGTATTTAAGGGCGAAATTCCTGAAAACATAGGTGAATGTAATGTAATTTCGTACGATGAATTTTTAAAATTACCTCTAAAATGTGTAGATCATAAGGATTTTCAATCTAATGCAGATGATTTGATAAATATCCGAATTAATGCAATAAAAAATCATGACAGTTCTTGTTCTGCGCCGGTGTATGTTCATTTCGGAGCTGGGTTGGATTTTTCGTCTGTATGCGCAGAAGCGTCTTTTTATATCTGCAAATATGCTAATCTGCTGTTATTTGACGAATTTGACGAGAGCTTATTTACCACACTGCTTATTCTTCGGCAGAATATTTTTACGGATCCGCAAAAACCGCTTCAGGTTGAAGCAAAGATTTATGAATTTAATAACCCTGACGAAAATTCTATAATTTTTATAACAACAAATTTTGCATTAACTTTCTTTGCGGTAGCAAATGAGTTGGAAAACCTTCCGGTACCTTCATACCTGATTGTTACTCCGGCTGATGGCATGAGCGTTCTGACGGCCTGGTCTGCTGAAAAATTCACTGCGAAAATGGCCGCAAATACTCTTAAAAAATGGAATTTTGCCGAAAGAGTTAAAAACAGAAAAATTATTATCCCGGGACTTCTTGCTCAAATGAAAGAGGAATTGGAAGAGGAAATAAAAGATTTTGAAATTGTTGTAGGTACAGTTGAAGCGTATTCAATTTCTGATTTTGTAAAAAATATGCAGGCTGCCGGTTAGTTGAAGATTGATGTTATATATTTTTTATATGGCGCTGTGATGTTTTCGATATAAAATGTTAAATAGTGTAAATATTTTTATATCATGGTCTTGCGGAAAATATTTATTCGATTAACAATAATTTTCGGGAAGGATGAATAAAAATGCAAGTAGGAAAAACTGATTACCTTATTAAACCTAAACGAAAAGAGTCAGGGTTTTTATCCCCAAAATCAGTTCATTCAACGCCGGCATTTCTATCAAATAGTTTAAATAATAAGGGACCTTTAAATAATAATCACCATGATTTATCATTTAAAGGTTCTTTTTTATATAAGGAAGCAAACAACGGTAATAAGTACCTGAAAAAAGAACTGTTAGATTTTGTCAGAAAAAATCTCGGTCACATGGGCGAGGACTTGTATAACCATATTGCAACATCTGATCTGCCTATGGCAAAGAAGATGTTTCATATTGATCCTGAAACAGAAGAAATCATTTTCCATAAAAAGTCCATCCCTCACCTCATAGGAGATGGACTTATTTTACGAAATCTCCCGACAGATATCCTTAACGGAATGGTGGATCTTATCGGGAAAATAAAACCTTTTGAAGCTTGGGCTCAGAAAACCCATAATTCTCCGTTCATGAAAAAATTAAGAGCGGAGTCTAAAATAGAAGCGCAAATCAGTGCTTTAAGAGGGCTTGCAGAAACAAGAGCCAAGTTGATTAAGGAAGGGAAAACTCCTGAAGAAATTCAATCCTTCATGTTCCAAAGAAAAATGAAAATGTTCGATCCTAAATCAGGAAATTATGACACGAAACATGAAAGATCACTTAACAGAATTATCTCAGGTATTCCTCCGGCATTATTCCTTGCAAATGACGCTTATAACTTGTCAAGGATGATGGATGATGACAAAGATAAAGCAGAACACGAAAAGAAAATCCGTTTCAGACAAGAAATAAGCAGAATAGGTTTGAATGCATATATTACCCTCATTACCTTCGGTGCACTACAAAAGCTGATGAATAATTCTAATCTCGGAATTATGTTGACAACAGGCTTGACTGCATTATTTACCGAATCATTCTCCCGTTTGTCAAACGGCAAACATATTAAGCGCCTGACACCGGAAGAAGCCAGAGCCGAAAATGAAAAAAATAATGCTCCGGAAAAAAATATAAAACCTGATACATCGTTTAAGTCAAATAATAAGATCCAAAAAACAAACAGCAAAAACCAGCATAAACCACTACTTTCACTGGATACTTTAGCAAAAGCTTCAGCAGGTGTTATCGCTGCCGGGTTTGCAATAAAAGGCGTACGACAATTCAAGCCGGTTGATAATGCCATTAACAGTCTTTTCAAACCGTTCAAAAAATTGTATACAAGATTAACAGTAACTCCTGATTACCGCATTGACGGTGAAAAGTTTGACAGAATTGTAAACGTATTAAAGGAAAACGGTTTCTATGCAGCTAAAGACCAAAATAAGAAACCGCTAAGTATAATCGAAAGGGTTATCATAAAACCGTTTAAGTCAGGCTGGAATAATATTGCCGATAAAATGCATATCAAGAAGAAATTTTCCGAAAAATATACAGAAAATTACGCAACCGATCTGGCAGATGATTATATCAGAGTTGCGGCATACTGTCGTAACGCAGACGGAACAATCAGTCTTGGCGCAAGAGATAAAAAAATTAAACCGCTTGTAAATTTCGTAATAGCTCCGTTTAAGTTTGCCTGGAATACAGTTACACTTCCGTACAGACTTGTGGATAAAGGTATAAGAGCGTTTACAAAACAGCCTAAACTCGTAAAAATGCCTATAAGCGATGCTAAAACTATACAAACTATCGCCGAAAATATGAAAAGAGATTTGAAACTTAACGAAGATTTTGTAAGGAATATTGAAAGTTTTGTCTCAACTTTGAAGAAGAAATCTCCTGATGAATTAACAGAAATTGAAAAGAAATTTTTATGTCGCGCGGGAGATGTGGAAGCACTCGCAAAAAGTATTGACAATATTGGCAAACAAGCGCTTAAAGAAAACTTTAATCCGAAGAAGTTCCATGATTATGTTTGCGACAATCTTTTAAAAGCGTTCAATGCAGACACAATGTCAAACGTATCGAACGCAGAGCTTTCAAATCTTGCAAAAACTGCAGCAACAGCTGCTACATTGTGGTTCCTGATGACAGATAACTACAATATGGTAATGCTCAAATCAAACGGTAATGATGTAGAAGGTGCTCAAACCAAGTTTAAAGAACGTTTTGTACAGGAAGTTTCAAGATTGTTCTACCAGACACTACTGATTGATTTGTTCAACAGCACATTCAGAAGCCAATACAATAAGTCTCTATTTGGTATGAGCTGGATTACTCTTACAAATACAACAATGGGTGAATGGCTTACAAGAAAATCCGTCGGGGTTCCGGTTGGCGCACATACAAGAGAAGAACTTCTTGAACTGGAAGAACAGCAGGATAATGCAACCGGCTTCCTTAAAGGTTATTACAACTTTATGCAGAGATTAACGGGTAAACGTTCAATAAAATCTTACGATATAAAGAATAAAGAAAATAATACTTCTTCTGATGCTACAATCGCAAAATCCGAAAATCCTTATGAAGTTGCTTTTGAAAAAAGAAATTCTTTTAAAGATTTTATCAAGTCATAATTCCTCTGACGTCTAAAAGTTAATTCTAAAAAAAAATGAGTCATTACTGACTCATTGGAATTAAGAATAGCTGGAAGTATGAAAAAGATTTTTGATTTTTACATTCTAATTAAAATAAATAAGTAAAAATAACACAATCCTCCGATCGGGTAATTTTATATTTCAAAAAAGAAATATTATTCCCGATACAGTTATATTTCTGGTATAAGTAGTAATTTAAGAATTTCTCTGAAACCAGGCAGCGAGTTCTTTATGCGGAATAATTTTATTGATAGGTCGCCCGTGCGGACAAGTATATGGAAGTTTTGTTGTTCTCCATTTTTTTATAATTTCCTGCATCTGCCACATGGATAATTTTTGTCCGGCTTTAACAGACGCTTTACAGGCAGTTGTTTTGAGAATATTTTCCTCAAGTCCGTCAATATCGCCTTCAATATTTTCAAGGATATCGCTTAGAATTTCTTTGGGGTTTGCCTTAACAAGCAGCTGCGGAACTTTTCTGAAAATAAGTTCTGTATCTGAGGTAAACTCTATTCCATAACCAAATTTTTCAAACTTATCTAAATTTTCTTTTATAAGCTCGGCCTCTGTTGCTGAAACACTAAGCACATCTGATATAAAAAGCAGTTGGGATGTAATTTGTTTTTCCTGCTGCAGTTTTTCGTAAATATATCGTTCTTCAGCAATATGCTGATCAACAATTTCCAGCCCGTCCTCAAGTTCTATAAGAATATAAGTATTTTTGTATTGTCCAATGATTATATCTTCCGGTTCAGTTTCCGGCTCAGTTGTTCGGAAAAACTGCTGCTGTTTGGTTTCTCCCCCTATTGTTCCCGGATTGAAGTTTGGCTGTTGGTTTTCATAAATATTGTTATCGTTATTTATAAATTTATTATCTTTCGATTTGTCAAAGAATATATCGGCCGGGTTTTCACGCGGAGGAAATTCTATAATATTTTCAGTTTGGGAAATTGCATGTTGTGCGGTTGAAAACGGCGGGGTTTTGTATTCCCTTTCTTTATGATTTGACAAGCCGGCAAGTATACCGGACATAATAAAATTAAATACCTGATTAATATTTTTGTACCGGACTTCTTTTTTTGTCGGGTGTACATTAACGTCTACTTCAGAAGGAGGAATTTCCAAGTTTAGAACGACAAAAGGGTATTTCCCGTTTGCCATAAGATTTTTATAAGCCATATCAATAGCTTTTTGAAAAACCGGGCATTTTACTGTTCTTGAATTTATATAGATATGGTAATCTTTTTTGCTTGACCGGCTGAAATCAGGTGTGCTTACAAATCCGGAAATCTTTAATCCTGCAAGGTTGTCCGTTTTTAAAACCTCTTTAAGATTATCTGTAATGTTTGATGAAAAAATTTCTTTAAGATTTCTTTTTAAGTCTTGCTGTGCAGTTGTTTTAAGAACAGTTTTCCCGTTTTTCTTCAACTCAAATGCAATATCGGGATGAATAATCGCAATAGACTGGACTATTTCCTGAATGTAAGAAAATTCGGTATTAGGGTTTCTTAAGAATTTCAGGCGGGCAGGGAGATTATAAAACAAATCTTTAACATCCATTATAGTTCCGACAGCGCATCCGGTTTGGCATTGTTCTACTTCGGAATTTTCGCAAGTGACTTTGGTTCCGTTTTCAAAGTCTTTTGTTCTTGTTGTGCAGGAGAGTTTTGAGATCGAGATAATACTTGAGAGGGCTTCCCCGCGGAAGCCTAATGTTTCAATATCAAAAAGATCTTCATCATTTTGGATTTTGCTGGTTGCGTGTTTTGAAAAGGCCAGCATAATATCATCAGGATGAATTCCGGAGCCGTTATCTGCTACACGTATATTTCTGCATTCGTTTGTTATTTCAACGCTGATTTTTGTCGCGTCGGCATCAACTGAGTTTTCAACAAGTTCTTTTACTACGGAAGCCGGTCTTTCAATTACTTCTCCTGCTGCAATCTGGTTTATAAGATGTTTTGATAGTTGTTTAATTCTTCCCATATTTTATCCCTCGCTTATTTAAAATTTACATCAAATAAAATTTCATCTAAACGTTTGATTACAAATTTGAAACATTTCTATAAGATTAGAGAGTGAAAAAATATACTAAACGGGAGAGAGGGATAAGTTGGCTAAGTTGAAATCCAATATAAAGCTGAAACCGGTTAAAAAAGCTGATTTGCAGGTCGTTAAGCCTATAAAGACAACTAAATACAGTGATATAAATTTGAATGAATGGAAAAGTTACGATCATATTAAAACAGATACTCTTTGGGAATTTCCGGCCCGATTGAAGGAAGGCGGACATTCAAACGAATATCACGGGAATTACATCCCTCAAATTGCCCAACAGCTTTACGAGAGATTTACCAAGAAAAATGATATTGTTCTCGATATGTTTTTTGGTTCAGGCACTTCCGGGATCGAAGCAATAAATATGAACAGGCGCTGTATAGGGGTTGAGCTTAAAGAAGATTTGGCAGAGAGTGTTTCTGAAAAATTTACTCCTAAGCAGCTTGTGACGGATGTTAACATAATCTGTGCAGACAGTACAACTGAACTTGCCGTTGAAAAAGTCAAAGCCAGACTTGATATTATGGGTGAAGAAAAGGCTCAGTTTTTAATGCTTCATCCGCCTTACGATGATATTATCAAGTTTTCTGATAAAAAAGAAGATTTGTCTAACTGTGCGACAACTGAAGAATTTTACGATTTATTTGAGCGTGTTGCCAAAAACGGTTACGATTTGCTTGAAAAAGGCCGATTTGCAGCTTTAATCATTGGAGATAAATACGCAAATTCGCAGCTTATTCCGCTCGGTTTTGAGTGTATGAGAAGGATGAATAACGTTGGATTTATTACGAAATCAATAATCGTGAAGGATATGCAGGGAAATGAACGTGCTAAAGGCAAAACAGCAAACTTATGGCGGTATCGTGCCTTAGCCGGCGGGTTTTATATTTTTAAGCACGAATACGTTATGCTTTTTCAAAAAGTGTAATTCCTTACCGTTCATGCATTCATGATATTTTATATAAAAGAAAGTATAGAAAACCGGAAGTTATTTAACTCCCGGTTTTTTCCCTATATATTTTTTATTCTGTTGCTTCGGTTGTTTGTTCTGTTGAACTGTTATTTTCGCTCATCGGAATAATCAGCTTTTGTCCGATAGCCAGTTTATTAGGATCGGTCATGTTATTTGCCTTCATAATTGTATTAATTTTATCAGGCGAGTATGAGCCGTAAAACCTTCTGGCAATACTTTCCATAGTATCGCCGCTTTGTACGGTGTACTCTTCATTTGCAGTAACTGCGGCAGAAGCATTATCCTCTGTATTTTCTGAGGACGGAAGGAAGTTTAATTTATCATCCTGATTTACTTCCCCGGTTTTTTCTGCCGGAGCTGAAACTGCCGGCATTTTAATATTTAATTTAAAGTTTGGATGAAAATTCCCTGAACTCATTCGTATAAATGCTGAGACAAGTAAAGTTGCAATTATTCCGGCAACAAACCCTATGCCGAGATAAACAATAGGGGATCTTTCGCCTTTAGGCATTTTAAAATCTTTCCATAACAGGTCAAGTTCTTTTTCTTTATTAGGTCTTACGTAGACTTCCGGCGAACCGTCCTCTATCGGTTCACTGTTGATACTAATATCTTCATTGCTATTTCTGGTATTTTTAAATTTACTTAATGCTTCCAGCACGGCCATCTTCTCCTTTGATAAATTTGATCTTCTGATAGTTGAACTTTTCATTCTTTCCATACCCCAATCCAGTTATTTTTTCTATTATGTGTTTGTATGTTAGCATGGTTATCCTTGTTTTACAAGCATTTGTAAATTTAAGTGAAGAATATGCAAAACGGATGTTTCCATTATTAAGTTAATATACAGATGTTATGATTTTAGTTTCAACCTAAAAATTTTACCCTTGCTAAAAATAAAAAATATGTTATACTGAAAGAAAAAAAGGAGGTAAAAGCATGGAAAAGTCAAGTATAGTACGGCATACGGGGGGGGGGGGGAAGCAAACCTCAAGGGAGAAAAAGATTGGGGCCAAATGAGTCAATGTTGGAGCCCC
>CALUYR010000011.1 GCA_944325045.1 Candidatus Gastranaerophilales bacterium | reverse complement strand
ATAATAGAGAGCTAATTAAAGCGAACGTGCGCGAAGGAAGAGAGCGCGATAGTGAGCAAAAGAGTGGAAATGCGGAAGCATTTCAGTCTATCAAGCGATCAAATCAACGCCATAAGGCGTTGAAAATAAACAGCAAGTTTTTCTTTTTCGGTTCACTTTTTCTTTTTTCCTGCCCTAAAAAAGAAAAAGTGAATAAAGAGCAAACAATTAGTAAAGTTTTATCTAACAAATTAAAGCGTAATGTAAGAGGGGACTACGTCCCCCGCAAGGCTGCGTTTACTCTGGCAGAAGTTTTAATAACTCTTGGAATAATCGGCGTTGTAGCGGCGATGACTTTGCCGACGTTGATAAATGATTACCAAGCCAAAGAAACTGTTACAAGGCTGAAAAAGGTTTATAGTATAGTCAATCAGGCTTATTTACGGGCATTGAATGACATCGGCCCTTTAAATAGTTGGATATTAGTAAACTCAACTAATCCGGAGATCAATCCGGACACCGGAAAACCTGAACTTTCAGAGATATCTTTAGCCAATGAGAATTTGTTTTGGAGTAAGATGCTGCCATATTTACAAGCCATGAAAACAGATTTGGGTAAAGAAAAGCTTTATGTTTATCAATATAAGTATTTAAACGGATCTGGAGATAATGATCTAATTCCCCGATTGATATTAAATGATGGGGTTATATTGGCCGGAGGTACTTTCAATAATATATCTTGTGGCAAAAAAGCAAAATGCGGTGATTTAGCGGTAGATATCAATGGTCTTGCAAAGCCAAATGTTGTTGGTAGAGATATATTCATATTTTATATATTAAATGACCGTATAGTGCCTGCGGGTGGTTCTGATGAAAGTTCCATCAGCATTAGAACCTTTTCAGATTATTGTCTGCGAAATGATGCAAAAGCCTATAACGGCTATGGCTGCGCTGCCTGGGTAATTTATAACGAAAATATGGACTACTTAAAGTGTGACGGGCTTAACTGGAGCGGCAAACATAAATGTAAGTAATTGTTCATTTTAAATGTTCAATAAATGCCGGGAATTGTTTTTGACGAAGATTTTCCCGGCATTTACTTTTGCTGGTCAGTATTATTCATTAGTTATCATATTTTGAATTAAATTCATCTATTGACTGCCGGTATTTTTTCTCTTTTTCTTTCCATATTAGCAGGTTTAATTCCTTGTTAATTTTTTTCTGCGCTTTAAGTGTGCGGTCAACTATTCTCGGACTAAGTTTTAACGGATGTGTTGCAAGATAGTTGTCCAGCTGTTCAGTATGTTTATTTATTGTTTCGTCGGTTTCTTGCAAAAGCTTTGAATATGCTTCACTGATTTCTTCTTGAGTGAGGTTGGTTGTTTTATAATCTTTGTATTTTTCTATGTATCGGTTTAAGTCTGTGTCATTTTCTTCTGTGTTGATAATTCTGTTTTTCAGAGATTGGATGTCATAATTTATCTTTTCAATTCTCTGCATAAGATCATACAGATTTGTTTTAGGGTTTTGAGCTTCTTTTCTTAAATTGTCCGCATCCGCATATATTCTCGGCAAGTCCGCATAACCGTATGCCAGCATAAAAAATATCGCCTCTTTATTTTGTTCATCAAGCTCGTTTATTCTTTTTGTAAATTGAGGATCCCTTTGTGAATTGATTTTGTCCAGATCATCGTTAATTTGCATTAAAGTATTGTTATATGCCTCATACAACGGTTTTATTTTTTCAAATTCTTCGCGATCCCTGTAAATTTTTGGCCGTTGTTTTTGTATAATTCTTTTTAATTCCGGGGTTGAAATTAGTTGATTGTTTTCTATTAATTTTGCGCTGTTTTCAAATTCTTTAACATTTTGGATGTATTGCTCGTACAGTTTTGTAACTTTTTCTGTTTTTTTGAAAACCGGGTGGTTCGTAAGATTAAATCTTTTTTGAAATAGTTCCTGCTCAAAATTCTTTGCAAGTTTCAGTTTTTCCTGAGAATCATACCCGATAAGCCCTATTAATTTGTATTTTTCTTTGTACTTATCTTTGAACGGGTCAAGGTAATTTTCAATATCTTCATTTAAAATTCTTATTTCCCGGTCAATAACTGATTCTCGCCTGAAACTGTCTCCGCTGCCAAAATACAAATTCGGCGTAAAATTATTTCTTATCTTTGCTTCTTTTCTCATCGAAGGTATTTGAAAGTTGCTTACAGCAGAAATTCGCATTTAATCTCCTTTCCGTTATTTGGGAATTTTTCTATCAGAATAAAACATGTAAAAATAATAATTTGCGCCCTTCAATTATTGTACCCTATACAATTATTCCTAAAAATAAAGGCCCCTTTTGGGAGCCGATGGATGGTTTAATTTTTAAAACATTTAGGAGTTTATCGTAGCTTTTACTTTGTAAAGTCATTCAAGAGTAAGTATGATTTCTGTTAAGTATCAGCTTATGTTACAATTGTAGTATATATTTTTTATTTTGGCAAGTTTTTTATAAGTTTTTTGCGATTAATCTATGTTCAGCTTCTCTAAAATCCTTATGTAGTGTTAGTTTAACACTTGAATCGTACTTAATATTTCTTTACATAAAAAACAAAAATGAACAAATTAAAATACTACATCGTTAGTATTATAGAGGTAGGAAAGGAGTGTGTGCATGCCGCCCAAAAAGGTTATATGTCTGGTAATACTACTGTTTGCAGGCACTGTTTCGCAGTCTGCTCCGTTTACACCGGCAGGATCTCCCCGGCAATTGCCGGCCGGCGTTTACGGAAATCGTTATAATACTCCTGCAGCCGCTCAGCATGTAAATTTTATGCCTGCAAGACCGATAGTTCAGCCATCAATGCATTTTGGAAATGACATGCCTTTAAGGCCGCGAAGCTTCCGTCCTCCGATGTATGTTAGACGTGCGCCTCTGCTGCCTCCTATTTATCCCGGCAGACGGCCTTATCCGGGGATGAAAAGAGTTCGCATGGTAAATTCATACTGCCCTTTGATTTATCCAGGCAGCAGCTGTTATTTCTTGAGATCTTATCCTTATTATAATTATGAATTACTTTATAGATTTAGAATTTAATGGTTCTGTTTAAGGTTTTTATCAATGATCCTACAGTAATAAAATTTTTGACAATGTAAATATCCACTACTCTCTTATATAAACCATAAATTTATCCTCCACTATGATAAGGCAGTGAGTTAACTGCCTTTTATTTTTATGTAATAATTTGTTTATGACAAACAGAATTATATTTTGGCTAAATAATTCCAGACTTTTTTCGCTGCCCATGACATTCATGTCCTGGATAGTAATTTTCATTTATTCATTAAACAGCGGGGGCAGCATTATTAATGGTTTGCTGGCGCTGATAGGAATTTCGTCGGCTCATCTTGCAACTAATCTGTTTGATGATTACGTTGATTATAAAACTCTTTGTAAAAATCCGGAATTTGTTAACAATACCGTAAAAACCAAGTGTGATTATATAAAAAACGGAACTGCAACTTTACAAGAGTTATTACTTGTAGTAATGATTTATTGCTTAATAGCATTAATAATTGGTGTTATTTTAACAATAAAATGCGGTTTAGGCGTAATACTTCTTGCGCTAACCGGCGGAATTATTACATTAACTTATGCGTTCTGGTCATCGTATGGTTTTAGCGAACTTGCTGTCGGTATAGCGTTTGGCCCGCTGCTTTTTGAAGGGGTATACTTTGTAATGTGCGGTCGGTTTTCTTTTGAAGTATTTATTCTGTCACTGGCAGTAGTGTCGTTTACTATCGGGCTTTTATATACTCATAACCTTCTTGATTACGACGGTGATGTGTGCGCCGATAAAAAAACTCTCTGCTGCCGTTTCGGAAACAAAAATAAAGCATTACGGTTTCTGTTTGTTTTGTACTGTTTTGGATATTTGATGTGTTTTGTCCTTGCATATTTTTCTCGTAATTTGTTTTATGTGCTGCCGGCTTTGACTTTCCCGTTTGCAATTTTGCATTACGTATCAATGCAAATGTACATAAGAGATAAAAATAACCTTCCGCCTTTAAGATGGTGGAATTACCCGCTCGAAGGCTGGCAGAAAATTGCGGAAAATAATACCGGAAGTTTTTATTTCCGCCTTTATCAGGCAAGAAATTTAATGGTGTGGTTCTCCTTGCTTATGATTATGGCTGTTTTAACACGGAATATCAGTAATTTATAAACCTGAATACAGATTTAAAGATTTTCTAAATATAAAATTTATTTAGGAATTTTGTGTTATAATTATTTCAGATATTAAGAGATAGGAGCCCCCAATGCCCGAATGTACAGACCAGTATATCAAACCGCTTACTTGCAAAACAAATGAAACCGGACATCTCGAAGTTGGCGGATGCGATCTGGTTGAGCTTGCAAAAGAGTTCGGAACCCCTTTATATGTAATAGACGAATATACTGTACGACAGATTTGCTGCGATTATAAAAAAGCTTTTTCATCCTATAAAAATGTTAACATGATGTATGCCTCAAAAGCACTATGCACAATGGCGACAACAGCTCTTATTTCAAGCGAAGGTTTCGGCTTTGATGTTGTTTCAGGCGGCGAAATCTACACCGTCCATAAGGCGGGTGTTGATATGTCAAAGGTTTTGTTTAACGGTAATAACAAGTCTGTCGATGAATTAATCCTTGCACTTGACCTTGGTATAGGGCGGTTCTCTGTTGATAACTTTTTCGAGCTTTCTCTTCTTAACGAACTTGCAAAAAGCAAAAATAAAACCGCTGATATCCTTTTAAGAATTACTCCGGGAATTGAATGCCATACTCATGAATATATTCAGACCGGACATCTGGATTCGAAGTTTGGTTTTGACCTTACACAAACCGACGAGGCTGTTGATTTGATTTTGAGTCAATATTCTAATCTGAAACTTCACGGGATACACGCCCATATAGGTTCGCAAATTTTTGAAACCAAAGTATATCACGATGAGATTGATGTTCTTGTAAAAGAATTGGCACGTATTAATAGCAAGTTTGGTTTGAAACTTAATCAGATAAATATTGGCGGTGGTTTGGGAGTTAAGTATACAGAAAAAGATTGTCCGCCTTCTGTATACGATATTGCAGGAGTAATTACCAAAAGTCTTGACAGCGCCGTCAAAAAATACGGGGTTGAACCTCCTGAAATATTTCTTGAACCCGGCAGAAGTGTTATATCAAATGCAGGTGTAACTTTATATACCATAGGAAGTTCCAAGCAGGTTCCTAAAGGCCGGCTTTACTTCGCTGTAGACGGCGGGATGGCAGATAACCCGCGTCCGAGTATGTATCAGGCTGAATATTCCGCTTTGATCGCTAATAAGCCTGATAATGAAGCTTTACATAATGTAACAATTGCAGGCCGTTTTTGCGAGAGCGGTGATATATTAATTCAGGAAATTAAATTGCCTGAAATCGAGGAAGGTGACATTCTGTGCGTGTTTAATACCGGCGCTTATAATTTTTCTATGGCTTCTAATTATAACAGAGTAGAAAAACCTGCAATGGTACTTGTAAATAATTCTCAATTTGATATGATAGTAAAGAGAGAGTCTTTAAATGATTTGATTTCTCACGATGTAGTTCCCGATAGGCTGAAAAATAATGTTTAACGATATTTTGTCTTATTTACAATTTCAATTAGGTACGATGGATTGGTCTTTAAGCTGGACCAATATTATCGAAATTGCAATAATCGTCGGGATTTTATATGTTTTTTATAAAAGATTTATAAAAGATTCCCAGTCCGAAAAATTCGTAAAAGGTATATTTTTCCTGATTTTTCTTTGGGTTTTTTCTGAAATTTTGGTCAGGCTTGATCTGAAAATTCTCGGAATGTTCTTGAAATCAATAGTAACCTTGATTTCATTGAGTTTGATCGTAATATTCCAGCCGGAATTAAGACGATTTTTGGGGTTTTTAGGCCAGGCTGATATTTTTACCCGGATTTTCGGCAGTAATGATAAAAATGAAAGTGATGAGAAAATTGACGTTATAAAAGAACTCATAGAAGCCGTTAAGTTCCTCTCCAAAACTCATACCGGCGCTTTGATGGTATTCCAAAAAGATTTGAGCAATACTTATTACGACGTAGGAACAAAACTTAATGCGGATTTGTCAACAGAATTGCTTTTGACTATTTTCCACCCTAATACCCCTCTGCACGACGGAGCAGTCGTAATTAATGATGCAAAAATTATATCAGCCGGAGTTCTCCTTCCGCTTACCGAAGATCCTAAGCTGAGCTGGAAATACGGAACCCGGCACAGAGCCGCTATCGGTATGTCTGAAACAAGCGACGCTGCCTGCCTTGTTGTTTCTGAAGAAACAGGAGATGTATCTGTTACGCTGGACGGAACATTAAAAAAATATGAGGATTTAACTACTTTAAAAGCCGATTTGGAAAAAATCTTAGGGTATAAAACTCAAACTGAAAATTCCGAGAAAAAAACAATATTTCATCTGAATAATTTTATACCTATTAAGAAAAACAACGAAAAAGGAACTGATTAAAATGCCTGACAGCAGCCTGAAAAGAAGAATAACTTTATCCCGGATTATTCAAAAAGCCGTGTTTTTAACCCTGGGTGCATTTATCGCCGGTTTTGCATTGGAATGTTTTTTGGTTCCCAATAAAATTATTGACGGCGGAGTTGTCGGTATTTCGATGATATTGAACTATGTAACCGGTGTAAATTTAGGCTTAATGCTTTTGGTTATAAATTTACCGTTTATATGTCTCGCTTTTACAAAGTTAGGTAAATATTTTGTATTGCAGACTTTTTTTGCAGTATCAATGCTTGCGCTTGCGACAAATGTTTTTCATCATATTCATCTTGTTGTAACCCAGGATCTTCTGCTTGCAACAGTTTTCGGGGTAATCATATTAGGCACGGGGGTCGGCGTTGTTCTCAAAAATGAAGGATCGTTGGACGGAACCGAAATTATGGCTCTTGTTCTGTCTAAAAAATTCGGGTTTTCTGTAGGCGAAATGGTTATGGGATTTAATATTTTCATATACTGCGTAGCGGGTTTGGTTTTGACCTGGGAAAGCGCTATGTACTCAATTCTTACATATTTTATTGCTTACAGAGTTATAGATGTTGTTCTGGAAGGCTTGAACGGTTCCAAAGCCGTTAGAATCATCAGCGATAAATGGGAAGAAATCGGACAGACTCTTATTCAGGATTTGGATATTGGCGTTACATATATTCGCGGTATAGGCGGTTATTCCAATCAGGAAAAAACAATTATCTTTTGCGTTGCCTCAAGGCTTGAAATGAGTAAAATGAAAGAAACCATAAAACAAATAGATCCAAAATCTTTCCTTGCGGTAGAAGATGTCCACGAAGTTTACGGTACAAGAATGAGTAAAAGAATTGATAAAATATAAGCAGTAAAACCGGTTTCCTATTTTTACTGTATGGACAATTAAGCTAAAATGTAATATACTAAGTAAGAGAAAGAGAAGAATATTTAAGGATAAAAAAATGGCAAAAAATATTGATACAGTTCCTATAGAAGTAAGTATTTTAACAGTAGATCACGATATCAAAGGGATTGTGCATGTTTCAAAATACACAAATACTAACCGCGAATTAACAGATCTTTTGAATGACAAGGAGAGAAGATTTTTAGCAGTTACAAATGCCGAAATTTATCCGCGTAATGGTAATCAAACCCCAAGAAAATATAATTTTTTAGAAATTCACATGGATTATGTTCTGATGGTTCATCCTTCAGCTCAGGCGGTGTTTAAAGATTCCGGAAAGTCCCGGGAAGACATTACCCGCTTCAGAGAATTAAGAATGAAACTTAATCAAACCCGTCCTTTTTAATAAAAACTTTGTGGTAACATAGTCAGGCAGATTTTCAAGAGAAATTTTTCATGCTAACATAAGCATGTATCAGTTTAGTGGAGATTTTATGTTAGGTTTATTTTTTATAACTCTCTTGGGGATTGTATTGCGGCTTGTCGGGATTGATAAACCGGAAGGCCTTTGGAATGATGAATATGTGTCATGGTTTGTTGCCTCTCACCCGTTTAATGCCGGTTTTCTTACAGAGTTAAAAGCTCAGTGCCACATGCCTTTTTACTATTTATACCTGAAAGCTTTTATGGCTTGGGGCGGGCAAAGTGATTTGCTGTTAAGATTTTCGTCAGTTTTTGCCGGGGTATTATCTATTATCGTAATGTATTTTGTCGGCGCTCAAAAGAATAAAAAAACCGGCTTGCTCGCTGCTCTTATAACTTCTATAAGCTCATTTTTAATTTATTATTCCCAGGAAGTCAGGCTTTATTCTCTTCTGTTTTTGTTTTCGGCTGTTGCACTGCTTTATTTTATAAAATTCATTAAAAATAAAACAATTACTAATCTTGGCGGATTGATATTATTTGATTTTCTTATAATGTTTACTCATACAATAGGTTTTGTTTTTGTATTTTTCCAACTTGCAGCACTTACTGTTCTAATTTTTAAAGAGTATAAAAAACAGTTGACTTTGTTATGGATGAGTATTGGTTTTCTTGCTCTTTTATCTGTTCCGCTCGTGCATTCTATTTTCGGGACAAAGTCTTTTTCGCAGTGGTGGGGAAGCTTTTCAATATCAAAGATAGGATTTTTAATAACAGATTATTTTTCTCCGGTTTTGACGAACCTGGTTAATGCTCCGGATAATTTTTTCTATGTTCGCAGCGTAAGCTTTGTTTTTTTTACTGTCGTGCCTGCTCTGACAGCTTTGTTTTTAATTGTTAAAGCAATTATAAAAAACCGGCTTAATACAGCATTGTTTTTTATGTCTGCCGGGTTTGTATGTGTGCTGATTCTTGCTGCTTTATCAGGCAGATTGGTTTTTATAACAAAATATTCCATAGAGATTTATCCAGTATTAATATTTTTAGCGGCGTACGGTGCTGATTCTTTTGATAAAAAGTTTATCGGAAATATATTGATTTCAATATTTTGTGCAATAAATTTGACGTACCTGATTCTAAGTCCGGTTTCAGCGCCTAAAATGCCCCGTCCGCAAGGTCATAAAATCGTCGCAGATTTGATCCGCAGGGCACAGCCAAAAGATGGCGACGTTATTTTCCTGGAATACTATCCTTATTACCGTTTTACGAAATATTTCGATTTTTCAAAATATGGCGTAATTTCTATTGATAAAGGAACTTTCCAGATGTTTCTTTCGCCTGATACGACTTACCAGGATGTTTTATCTGACGGGAAATCTCTGTATAAAGACTTGTTCAGTGAGAAAAAAAACGGCTATCTTGAAGCACAAATTTATAAACATGTTCTGAAAAATCTTAAACCCGGACAGAACGTGATCGTTATATCATCAGACAGCGTTTCGTTATTTTCACAGGAAACAATGATCGAAATTTCAAATGATGAATACCTCTATAATAAAACACCTATTATGTATATGATTTTTTCATATATAAAAAACCATGTGTTCTCAACATTATCTCAAAGCCTTTCTGTAACAAGATTTGAGCGAGCCGGAGATTGGAGCCTTGTTAAGTTTACAAAACTTAATAAACAAACTTAAAATAAGCAATTTTTATTTTGTTCATACGTATATATATATGGAAGGTGTGAGTGGTAAGTATGATAAAGGTAGATGAAATAGGTTATAGAAGCCGATATAATACAAATACCGACAGATTAAAGAAGTCGAATTCTAACCTTACATTTACAGGTCTCGGGCGAGCCTCAGTTTCACAAATTCCGTCAACAGCGCTGAGAGATGCTGTAGAAGCTATTTTACCCGGATCAGTAAGATTCCTAAAAAAATTGGGTTCTCATGGCGGAGAAATTCAAAATATTATAATAAACGCGATCGGTACAGGTTTGGTCGCGCCTATTTTTATAAAATATAACTTTCTATCAGATTCTGATGAGGATACAAGAACATATTCAGCTTGGCGTCAGCCGATATCAGCTGTTTTGGCGATCGTAACCCAGGCAGGTTTAACCGCACCATTTTATAAAATATTTGACAGATGGGCAAACAAAGGCGTTTTCGGAGAAAACTTGAACAAGACACTGTTCATGGATAATTACTATATTGAAAAACTTATGAAACGTCAGTATCCAAACGCAACTAAGGCCCAGCTGCAACAATATATCGCAGACTTTAAAAAACAGCAGAAAGAAGCATTAATAAAAGATCTGAAAGAACAAAGTACAGTAAATTACAGACGGGCAGACGGCAGTACGCAAAAGATAAGCGGAACAGAATACAGAAGCTTGCTTGAAGAAACAATTGATAATCTGGCTAAAACTGATATAGAAGCCAAAAAAGAAATAGAACAAACTATCGAACGCCGAACTATAAGAAGCCTTTATTACAGAACTCATAACCAGCAGGCCAACGAGATTTTGACAAATTTAAGAAAAAGAATTAAAAAAGCCAACAGTATAAGTGAAATAAATTCATATATATCTGAACAAATAAGTTTGTTGAGAAAAGATAAGAATTCGGGCGAAATGATAGCAATACTTGGAGAGATACAGGACAGATCAAAGAAGAGCAACGGCCAGAAAACAGCTCAAACCCTTAAGACTGTAAAACAGGCATTGAGTGATAAAGTTGATAAAATGCTTGAGCATGTTAAAAAATATTCTAAAGTAAATTCTGATGAAGAAGTATCACGTCTTGTTGCCGCAAGCGTAGAAAAAGAATTAAAAGCCCTTGAAGCTTCGCAGCAATTCTACGAAACATTGAAAAGATCAGTAACCGAGCAGTCAAAAATATCAGACTTGCAAGCCCGGATAACAGCTCAGAAAAATCTGTTGAATATAGAAAGAAGCAGTTTAAATAAGGATTTTGCAAGAGAAGTCGCAGAGCAGTTAATATCGAGAACAGAAGCCCACATGAAATGCTACAAGCAGATAGTCGGAGTATTTGTTTCATTGGCAATCCTTCCGTTTACCTGCACGCTGCTTAACTGGATCTATCCAAGGTTTATGGATGCGTTTTTCCCTAACCTTTCAAATAAAAAGCATCAAAATGAATCATCAAAATTGGTAGCCCAGGCACCAAAGAAAGCTGAGGTGGCATAATGGTTTCAGTTAATCCAATAACCTCAGGAGTTTCAAAATTATACCAAAACTGTTTTGTAAAACCTTTTGTCAAATTGTCAGAATGCTCGCCAATGAAAGCCGGATATGGAAGCTACCGGAAGAATAACAGAAAAATAATCGACGGTATCAGTATTGCCTCAATAATATTAAAAGACGGTGTCGGATGCTATATGTACGTTAACCAGAGTTTACATAATAAAGATATTCCTGATGATAAAAGAAAATTTGTCGCAGCGTTAGACTTAACTAACGGCGGGTTGATGATTGCCGCCCAGATACTAATGCACATGACAATTTCTAATAAACTTATTCAGTCCAAAATGTTTAACCGGCTTTTGGGTAAAAAGTTTGACCGCAACACTTCTAAAATGATCCATGCAATATTAAAGAATACCGATAAGTACAGAAACGTTTCACAACGAGCTGTGAATGAAGCCTTAAATAAATATAAAGGAGAAGTATGTGATGCCTTTGGCTCGCTCACTTCCTTAATTGCCGCAACAACAATAGGAAAACGTATTATCGTTCCGTTTATCGCAACACCTTTGGCAGGCATGGTAGAGAAAAGAATGAATAAAAATTCAAATGATAATTTAGTAGACAGAGAAACCAAAAACACCTACGATCCGTCAAAACACTGTAATTCAAAAAATAATAATAAAAATTCCGCGCTAAATAACAGCCCTGCTGCAAGTTCCCGGCCTGATTATCAGAAAAGTAATCTTTTGAATAATATTAAAAAGAATTAAATATATTCAAAATAATAATATTTCTTGTTTATGATATAATACAGCCAAAGGAATTATAGATGAAACTTGTAATACAAATTCCATGTTATAACGAAGAAGAGTCTTTACCGGTAACCTTGTCCGAGCTGCCGGCGCATATTGACGGAATTGATGAAATCGAAATACTTATAATAGATGACGGATCTTCAGATAAAACGGTTGAAGTTGCAAAGTCTTACGGGATTAAACATTTTGTAAGATTTAATTCTAACAAAGGTCTTGCTAAGGCTTTTGTCGCCGGGTTAAGTAAATCGCTTGAAATGGGCGCGGATATAATTGTCAATACTGATGCAGATAATCAGTATAAGGGATCAGATATAGCAAAACTTGTTGAGCCGGTTATTAAAAATAAGGCTGATATAGTTATAGGAACCCGCCCGGTGTCTCAAATACAACATTTTTCACCGTTAAAAAAATTTCTTCAAAAATTAGGGTCAAGTGTAATGAGGCTTTTAAGTTCAACAGACGTAAAAGATGCCCCGAGCGGGTTTCGAGCATTTTCAAGAAATGCCGCTATTCAATTGAATGTTTTTGATAACTACTCGTATACTCTTGAAACAATAATTCAGGCAAAGGCTAAAGGCTTGAAAATAGAATGTGTTGACATTAACGTAAATCCGGAACTTAGAAAATCCAGGCTTTTTAAAAATATGTTTGTTTATATTGCCCGGTCGGTATTTACAATGTTTAGAATGTTTATAGTTTACCGGCCGTTTAGATTTTTCGCTATATGCGGTGCGCTGCTAATTATATTGGGATTAATTCTCAGCATTCGATTCCTGTACTTTTTTGCAATAGGTGACGGCTCAGGACATATTCAATCATTGATTTTTGCTTCTGTATTCCTCCTTTCAGGTGTTCAAACCGGCCTAATTGCTGTTTTGGCGGAATTAATTTCTATTAACCGCAAGCTTATCGAAGATATTCAAAAACGTGTTAAGGCGGACGGGTTGCAAAAAAACTCTTATGATTTAAAATAAGTTTATAATTTACAATATAAGGTGATTTATGGTTAATTTAAATATTTTAAGTAAAATTAAAGACTTCGTGTTTTCGGCAGCAATGCTGAAAATTCTGAGTTTTGTAAGTTTTACGGTAATACTAACCGCAATAGTTGCGTCGCAGAATTTCTTTTTCCAAAGCGTTATAGAAAACGGAATAAGCAAAAAAGATATTATAGCCCAGAAAACATTGACGGTTATTGACGTAAAGCGTACTGAACAGCATAAAAAAGAAGTTGCCCAAAAAGTTGATCCGGTTTATACAACAGCAGAAGATGATTTTATCAAAAATAACCTTGAAACGCTTGAAACA
Source organism: Candidatus Gastranaerophilales bacterium (assembly GCA_944325045.1). Lineage (GTDB taxonomy): Bacteria > Cyanobacteriota > Vampirovibrionia > Gastranaerophilales > Gastranaerophilaceae > UBA1221. The sequence continues at coordinate 3,477 of CALUYR010000011.1, read as the reverse complement.
TCTATTCTGCAAATTAGAAAAAAAGACGTGGAACCTAATGTAAAACTGGAAGAATTATCTCTTCTTTTTGATATATCCGAGCAGTCAACCAAAAATTTCGTTATCAATTTTTTCCTGAAGGCTGATGAACATACTTTGAGAGAATCGTTTGATAAGGCAAACTTAACATTGAGTAATATTCTGCGTACCGGAATATCTGAAAAAGATTTTGAGAATAATAATATAAATAAAATAATTTCAGAAAATCTGGTTTCAAATGTTTCCAAACGCCAGGTAACAATAATAAATTCACTTTTAAGCCAAATCCTTGTTCCAAACCTGGTTATAGATGAGTTTGCAACTGAAATAGCCCGTAAAAATGCGGAAAATTCGGTTAAACCTTATGAAACTACTTTCCAGAAAGGTGATAAAATTGTATTCGAAGGTGAACCTGTTACAAGGCTCAAAAGAGATGCCCTAAGGCAGGCGGGATATAATGTTTATGAGTTAAACGTTCAAGGATTGCTTGCACTTTTTGCTCTTGTTGTTTTGGCAACTATAATTTACATAGCATACATGAAATATTTTGAGAAGCAGTTTATGGCTCCAAGATATTTTGCAGTGTCAGCGTTTTCCTCAATTTTGGTATCAGGTTTTGCTGTTGTAATGCCGACCGGTTTTTCTCCATATATTTTGCCTATTCCGGCTTTTGTAATATTGCTTTCAATTTTTACAAGTCCGCGGGTGGCATTTGTTGCAACTACCGTTTTGATAACGGTACTGGCTGTAGGTGTTCAGTATTCGGCCCAGGTTGTTGTTACTTTCCTTCTGCTGAGCCTTATTGCAATGGTTACAATATCCCAAATCCGTTATTCAAGACGATTTGACTTGATAAAAGCCGGTTTTATAATTTCAGCGGCAGGGTTGTTAATTGTTTTGAGTATATATATATTAGAAAAATGTCTAATAGATGTAAGTAATATGCTTATTTTGCGGGACAGCACATATATTGTGCTAAACGGAATTATCAGTTCTATGATTGTATTTTGGATTATTCCGTTGTTTGAAGGGTTGTTTAATATTATTACCCCATACGGGTTAGCAGAACTGGCTGATCATAACCAGCCTCTTTTAAAAACGCTTTTGCGCGACGCCCCGGGAACTTATCATCATAGTTTGATGGTTTCCAATCTTTGTGAAGCTGCAGCGGAAGCGATCGGGGCAAATCCGGTTTTGGCCAGAGTCGGTGCTTTTTACCACGATATCGGGAAATTGCAAAGACCACTTTTCTTTATTGAAAACCAGTCTTATTTCGGCATTGATAACCCGCATAAAAATCATAATCCGCGTGTGAGTAAAATGCTTATTACAGCGCACCCTAAGGATGGTGTAGAACTTGCTAAAAAATACGGTCTGCCTTCAATAATAAATAATTTTATTCTCCAGCACCACGGAGAAGGTCTTGTAAGTTATTTTTATAACCAGGCTGTAAAAGAAGAAGGTGTTGAAAATGTTCAGGAAGAACAATTCAGGTACCCGGGGCCTAAACCTAATATGAAGGAAACAGCTATTCTAATGCTTGCAGACGCTATCGAATCTGCTGTCAGATCCTTTAAAAATCCGACGTCTGAAGATATTGAGAATATTATTGATAAGATTATCGTAGAACGTCTTAATGACGGACAGCTTTCTGACAGCCCTTTAACTTTGCATGATATAAAAGTTATCGCTTCAACTTTCAGTCGAATATTACGGGGGATGCAGCATGAGCGTATCAAGTATCAGGAACTGGATGAAAAATTGAAAAATAATAAAATTAATATTCCTTCAAAATTGCTTGACGAGGACTTGGAAAACAAGATAAAACAGCTTGAGGATCCTGGCAGCCAAAAATCTAATGAGGAAAATAATGGCTAAGATAAATATTTTCAGCGAAAATATTTATGATGAATGGAATATTGATCAAAAATATTTCAATGATTTGGCAAAAAAAATATTGAAATTTTACCTTACGCAGCCTGAAATTATAGAAGGCTGCTGCTTAAGAGATTACGAGTACAAAATAATTTCTTTTGACATTCTATATTGCAGCGGGGCAAAAACACATGAGATAAACAAAGAGTATCGCGGTAAAGATTATGTTGCGGATATAATTACTTTTGCTATTTTTGCAGATACAGTGCCGGAGGAAAGATTTATTTTTGACGGAGAAGTTAATTTGGGTGAAGTTATAATAGCGCTTGATAAAGTCATTGAAGAAGCAGAAAAAAAGAAAGTTTCCGGCGAGTATGAACTGGCTTTTTTAATAAGCCACGGGCTGATGCACCTGCTTGGATTTGACCATCAAAATGAAGAGGATTATAATTTTGTTATAGGGTTACAAAATAAGGCGTTGAAGGCTGTAGGTTATGACAAAATTTAAAACACAAGGATTCCGTAAAACTTTTAAAAATGCGCGTAAGGGATTAAGGATAGTACTCAAGAGCGAACGAAATATAAGGATACATTTCCTGGCCGGAACTCTTGCTTTATTAACAGGGGTTGTGCTGGATTTAACGCCTGAACAGTTGTGTATAATATTTCTTGCAATAGGTTTGGTTGTAGGGTTTGAGATGTTTAATTCCGCTATTGAATTTTCTCTTGACGCTGTTTTTCACAACAAGTATTCTACCCTCGTAGGTATGGCTAAGGATATTTCTGCCGGTGCGGTTATGTTTGCAACTTTTATAGCAATTGTTGTCGGGTTAATCGTGTTTGTGCCGGCTATTATTAGATATTTTTCCTAGATTGGGTTAATCTGAATATACAAAAACGGCTTTGATTAATCAAAGCCGTTTAAACTTTTTATCGGAAATCAGATCTTAGTTGTTGCTTAGAACAAGTCTGAATGTTGCAAGGTTTTTGATTGATAACATTGCGTGTTTGTTGTGCTGTTCTTCTGAAATTTTAAAAATTCTGATAATACGTTGTATTTCTTCAAGATCTTTTCTGCTGTTAATTTTATAAACATTGCAAATAGGATCTGACACTACTGACATCATGGTATTTAATTCTTGTTCTTTCATATCTGAAATCCTCATTTCCTTATATTTAAATAAAGTTTTTTTTGATTTAAAAATTGCTTTTTTTAAAAAAATAAATTTACAAATTTTAACATAAAACCTGACAATTTTTATTTAGTATATGTTTTAATATATAAGTAGGGAAAAAATGGACAATATAAATAACGATATAAGCCGAAATTACGGTGTAAAAGTTAATAGTGTGAATATATCGCCTAAGCCGAAGCCGCCGGAGGTTTCTGTGAAAGATACTCTTCAAAGGCAGCAGGTGTCAGATCTTTCTCCTGTAGTAAATGATTCCGGGGTAAAGGTTCCGATATCTTATTCAAAACTTGGCGAAAGTGATCTGCCTTACGGTCTAAAGGCATATTTTTATAAGCTTTCAAACGGGCAAAGAGTGGTGGTATTGCCTAAGGAAGGTGAGACCGTTTTGAAA
>CALUYR010000010.1 GCA_944325045.1 Candidatus Gastranaerophilales bacterium | reverse complement strand
TTAACCCTTAATCTCATTGTTCGCTTTCTCCTTCTGCCTGCTTACGAACACTACAAACAGTCTAATGAAAAAGTAGGTATAAATTCATATTTTAATAGGATTTCATATTTGACAGCTATAGATATATTATTATTATGGAGGGGAAATATGTTAGATTCCGGCATAAGTCAATATAAAATGAATTTCACAAGAATATACCATAACCAGGTTGTTCCATCACTTGAAAGATTGGAAATCGATAGGGAAAAAACTCAAAAAACAGCTATAATGCTCTCTATCATAGTTTTTTTAATTATAGCTGCAGTTATTGCTTTCTTGTGCGGCTTCGGAACAAGTTTTGAAAATACTACAGGAAGTATTCTAATTATGTGTCTATTTGGATTAATTCCCTCAATGGCAGTTTATTATTTTTTCCAGAAAAACTTTGAACGGAAGATTAAAAGTATACTTATGCCTATTATAATGCCGGCATTCGGGAATTTTGCCTGGACAAGACTGGCCATAATTCCTGAAGATGAAATAAGAAGATCCAGACTTTTTGAAAATTTTGATAAGATTAATATTGATGATAATTTTGCCGGTTCATACAAAAATATAGCCATAAGAATTTCTGAAGCCGAAATGACTTATGAAACCAGAGATTCCAAAGGGGACCGGGATGTTAAAGTCGTATTCGACGGTGTACTTATCTCACTTCAAATCCCAAAAAAATTTAACTGCCATACTCTGGTAAAAAAACGGGCTATTCTAGGCAACAGCGGCCCGTATGACGAAGTTAAACTTGAAGATCCGGAATTTTCAAAACAGTTTTATGTAAACTCCAATGATCAGGTTGAAGCCAGATATCTTTTGACAACAGCATTTATGCAAAGGTATAAAAATATCCAAAAAGCCTTTAATGCAAGCAAAATTGAATGTTGTTTCCTCAATACCAATCTTCTGATTGCTGTGTCTGCAAGTAAAGATTTATTTGCCCTTGGAAGTTTAAATAAACCTTTGACTGATACAAAGCAGTTTACAATCTTCTTAAACGAAATCATTTCAATTTTAGAGATGATTGAAGAATTAAAGTTATATCAGACAACAGGGTTATAGCAGAAATGACGACAATTCAGGAAATAGTAAAAATACTTACGGATTCAGGCATAGAACCGAACGAGGCAAATATTGAAGTAAAACTTTTAATAGAACACTTTTGCGGTTACGGTGTAAAAGATATTATACTTGGGAAAAAGCTTGATGAAGAAAAATTAGAAATAGTTAAACAAAAAGCTCAAAGGCGCGCCCAAACACGTTAACCCATCCAACATATTATAGGGTTTGCGGATTTTATGGGCGAGAAATTTATCGTTAATCCTTCTGTTCTTATTCCCCGCGATGAAACAGAAATATTAACAAGAAAAGCAATTGAAATTATTAATGAGAACGACCTTAAAACCGCACTGGATGTCGGAACCGGCAGCGGATGTATTGCATGTATGATAGCAAAATATACAAACTGTCAGGTTATAGGATTAGATATTTCGCTTGATGCACTGAACACCGCACTGGATAACGCTTCCCGGTTGAATTTGTATAATAAAGCAATTTTCAGGAAATCAGATATATTTTCAAATGTCAAACCCGGAGAAAAATTTGATATAATCGTTTCAAATCCGCCGTATATTCCTTTAAAAGAAAAAGCCGAGCTCCAGAATGAGGTTAAATTTGATCCGGAATTAGCGCTTTTTGCGGAGGATGAATACGGGGTAAATTTTTATAAGCGGATAACCTCCAATGCGCCTGACATTTTGAATGCTTCCGGATATTTGTTGTTCGAGCTCGGCATAGATCAATCTGAGAAAGTTTTGTCGATTATGAAACAAGCCGGTTTCACAGATATAGAAGTTATTAAAGACTTAGCAGGAATAGACCGCGTTATTGCCGGAAGATTATGTTCCAAATAGCATAACAAGATTGTCCACCTCATCAGAAATCGTTTCGTGAAGTGCATATACTTTCTCAACAAGTATATATATATCCGCAATCTCTTCTGAGCTGTGCATTGCATTTTCGCAGTAACCTTTAATAATGCTAAGATAACTTTTTTGTTCAAGCAGTTTGGTATTCAAAGCCATAAATTGCTCCATTTTTGAATTTTTAATTTTACTCATATTCCATATCCTTAATTCCGATTTGATTATACAACAGTAAAAAAAATTTGTCTATAGAAAACGGAATTATCATTAATATTTTTTTGCAGGAATTTTTCAAGCAGCGCAGGGGCACTGATTTTTATAATTCCAGCACATTTAATTAGTGTATCATTCCGAAAAATAGAACTTAACAAAAAGTTAATACAATGCAGTCAACATCCCTGAATGACCTCATTCACTCCATTGGCAAAAAATACCCGATAAAGTATATTTTTATCCCAATTTGAGATAACCCACTTGCATAATTTCAAGTTATACGCTATAATTAGCTAATGAAGATAATATAGAGGATATTATTTTCTACAATTAACTAAATTAGGAGACACAAAAATGTACCAAGATGAAAAACTCGTATGTGAGGATTGCGGCGCAGAATTCGTCTTTACAGTAGGCGAACAGGAATTTTACGCTGAAAAAGGGCTCGTTAATAAACCTAAAAGATGCCCTGATTGTAGACGAAAACGCAGACAAGCCAACAGAAGACCAAGAAAAATGTATGACGCCGTCTGTTCTAAATGCGGAGTTCAAACTCAAGTCCCGTTTAAACCTATTCCGGGAAAAGAAGTTTTCTGCAAAGACTGTTTTGTTAAAGAAGAACATCAGTAATTAATTTTATAAAATATTAAATAATTATACCTGAAAACAGCTATGAATTGTCATAGCTGTTTGTTTTTTAATCATTCATTGTAGCTTTCACTATCTTGTATATTATCTCAATCTTGTCACGATCCTCAATGCTGTGCAAGTCAGACACAATTTCATTTATAAGATCTTCTTTAGGCTTAAGATGATCAAACGCAAAAAGCTCGCTGCCTGATACCTCAAGAACGTCAAATACTTTCTCTAAAGTTTCCGCCGTCACAAAGTTCTCGCCTATCTCAATTCCGCTCAGCGTCCTTGTAGCTATTCCCATTTTCTCAGCAAGCTGCTCCTGGGTATAACCTTTTTTCTGACGTAAACGTTTTATTTTTGAGCCTAATTGTTTCTTAATATTCAAATTTTCACCTCATTTATAATTTTATTTGATTTTCAACTTTTTTAAACGAGATTTAATATCAATAACTAGCAATATATTGAAATATAATTTCATAATTTTCTAATTTACAGGATTTAATTATTAACTTTTATGAAGGACTAAAAATATTGCAGCTAAAGGATTTACGTTTTTAATAAACACAAACTTTTCTGATTTCGGCAATTTTAACAAAGCTATAGCGTTTATATAAATATAATATAAAATGCAATTGCAAAATAATTGAGGAATTAGTACAAAATTACGAGGAGTAGAAAAAGATGGAACCACCAAAAGTAAATCACACGCAAGGAAGTAATTATTCAGATGCAGTAGAACGCGCCGTAAAACAGATTAAAGGCTTAGGAGGCAAGAAAAAACAAATAGACACATACTATGAGTATGAAAAACTGGGTCAACTGTTAGCTGATGTAAAAGCCGGAAAACTTGATAAGAACACCATTGCAGAAGATGCAATGTACATTAAAGGCTTTCAAATCGAATACCAAAAACGCTACCTGGGCGGAGCAGAACATGTAAACGAAGGACAAAATGAAACTGATCCAAGCAAAACTAAAAAAGCACCTGAGAAAAAACAGACTGAAGAAAAACCGGTAAATGATGTTAAGCCGGAAATTCCACACAAAAAAGATGACGGCTCAAAACAATTACCGCCGCCTCAGAAAGACAAACAACCGGATCATCCTATCGGCGACGGGAAAAAACCGGAACCAACACCTCCGACCGATAAAGAGCCCGATAAATCCGGGAAAGAAGGCAATAATATACAAATCGGAAATAAGGATAATATCATTGTCTCAGGCGATCACAATGTTGTAATCAAAGCCGGTGCATTTGCTGGAGAAATTCAGGTAGGTGCAGCAGATCAGAATGATGAAGATACGGCCGCCGGAGAAAAGCAAGATCTTATGAGAGAAAGCAAAGAAAATTATACTGCCGCATTTGCAGAAGGCAGACAGGTTGCTAAAGATCTGATTGGCTATACCTCAACTGAAGAAAAACAAAACGCTATCCGAGATATTATGAAACAATCTCCTGCTACAATTATGGGATTTATCAGCGGATATAATGATAATGATACATTCCTTAGTTCTAATATCAAATATGGCAGGGGCGGACTGCTTAGACAGATAGAAAAAGAATTTGGCTGGACAAAAGCAGAAAAGCAGGAAACATTCGCCAAAATCATCTCTACAGTCCTTGAGTGGGCTGAGGGTATAGGACTGGAAAAAAATTTAGAATATTACGAACTTATAAGTAAATTAAAAGATGTTCAATCCGGTAAAATCGAAATTGACACGAGAAGAACAGACAATCTTATAAAAGAATTTGTAAGCAGAGGAATGGCAAAATCCGGCATATAATATATAACAACATATATAAAAAAAACTTCTGGCATAATAAAAAGTCAGAAGTTTTTTTTATTACCCCCTTTACATTAGACTAATTAAATGATAGATATAAACGTATAACGTTCTATATTATCGAAGGAGTACCTAATGGGCTACATCAAAAAAAACGTAACAATGAAAAGAGATGAATTTAAGCAACTTTTTGTATACTTTTTGCAAGTAAAAGAAACAGTAGATACGCTGCAAGAAAGGAATACAAAACAGTTTAACATTTCACACTGGATTGAAGCACTGCAAATACATACAGAAATACTCGACAAATACATAAATAAAATTGCAGATCAAAATCATATTAATGATAGGCCTGATCTGAATATAAAGTAAAGTTTATTTAACCCACTTGAAACTCTTAACGTAATTGACGCCATTGATATCACCGTTAATATCAACTGCAAAAATTCGCGAAATACTGGAGTGCTCATCATTCGGAATTTTATTAATCTTTTCGGTAATCTCCGGCGAGCGCTCATTATTGTTCAACAGCGGGATAGTGTTAAGCAGTGTGTTTAATGATAAGTTCTTTAACCGCCCGAATACTGATGTAATATTACTTGAAAGGCTTCCGTAAACTTCCATATCCGCAATGTAATTTTCTATATTGTAAGATCCTGTTAAATATAAGTTCAAATCCTTACCTTTAGAGAACACCTCCAAATCTTGAACAACGCCGTTATCAATATTATAATGGCCGTTGATGCTTTTAAATTCACCGGTTTTCAGAGGAGTAATAAGGTCGATTATCCCGTTAATTGATAATCCGGTAATCCCGCCCGAAACAAGGTTGCCGGCCTTTAACAGATATTCAAGAGAACCTAATTTCGGCATACGACCATCTGTTATAATAAAATTTCCTTTTCCTGAAAGGGTTTCAAGACATGTAGTCTGACTCTGGCCGTTGCAATACAAGTTCATTTCTCCATTTACAATACCGTAAAATTGTCCATTGAGATTAAACAATGATTCTGCAATTGTCTGCGCATTGGAATTTTGAATATTAGCATTTAAATTCATTCTGTTATTTAATAGATTAAAGTCAGCACTTCCTTCAACCTTGCCGTCTGCAAGAGCAAAGCTGTAATTTTTAACTGTAGCAATCATTTTGTCATCTATCGACAAGTCAGACTTGAAATCAGAAGCATTTAACTCTCTTATTTTAATCTTGTCAGCAGTTATTTCAGACTTTTTGATAATAATCTGTCTCGGATCAAAGACTTTGGCGCTTTCATCAACACCTAATTTCTGCTTATACAGATTGGCGTCGTAATTCTGCATTGCTTCGGTAATTTTATTTAAGTCAAGATTTTCGAAATGCAGCTTGATATCATTAAATACAAAAGGCTGAACCAGCTTGTTTACCATAACAGCATTTAACAGAATAGAACTGTTTAATACAGAACTCTTTGTCTTTATATAGATATTATCCGGTTTAAAATCGAGACTAATATCCTTAACAGTTGCGTCAACAATCGGAACATCTATACTTGTAACATCAAGTGTACCAAGAATTTTAGGGGTATACATGTTTCCGTTTATCAACAAGTTGGAAGTAAATACACCTTGTTTCATAAACGGTTTTTTGAAAATTATATTAAAAATTTTAGCATCCGTAGGATTTTCTGTTTTAACCCTGAAGTTTCTGAATTTTAAATTATTATTCTTCGCAAACTCGACTTCTCCGTTGGCAGTAAGCTGTGTATTAGGGAATTGTCTGCCGTTTTGTGAGGCAATAATTTTTTCATAAACGAAATTATTAAGCTTTAACTTACCCGGAGCGGTTACGCTGTCAACAAAAATCCGAACAGGATTGGCCAAATCTCCGATGGTAGCCCCCATATAATAGAGAGAAGAATTTTCATCCAATTTTAACTCGGTTTTAGCATTAAGTTTATTAACCGGCCCGTTAAGCTTGGACATTACAAGAACATCACCTTTTAATTTTATTGGATAAACTGATTTTGAATTAAAAAACTGATCAAAAAATTCCTGCGAAGGCTTAGCGTTAACATATAAATTTATGTCAGGAGTTTTGGAAAGATTTTTAATTTTTCCGTTTATGAATACGGGCATCTCACCAGCGTAGGCATTTATTTTATTAAGGCTCAAATCATCCGTATCAAAAAGCGCATTCCCGTTAAGAATAGTAATCTTAATATGCTTTGGTTTATATATAAAACTCGAGTTTCCAAGCTGGGTAAAAATCCGAACATTATTATTTCTTATTTTAGAAGCAATATTAATTTTACCCTGGAACCTGCCAAAATCGTTCAGTTGAGGGAATTCAGGAATTCTAAGGTCATTAAGAGCAGATATATCAAAATCTTTCATTGAAAAACTGCCGTTTACCTTCTGTTTTGGAGATAAAATATCCGACGCCTCAATCTGCAAATTAAACGGATTGTCTTTGATCACCCCGCGGATCTGCGAAAGTTTAAGGTGTCCGTTTTTGATCTCAAAATCGCTGTCGTTAACAGTTATAGGGGCTTTTGAACCTCTGTTGTTATAAATTTTCCCTTTTGCGGTAATTTTTCTGTAATCTATTTGTTTAAGGTCAACCGGGCCTTGGTAATGACCGGAAAAAGATGTATTTATTGTATTGATCCCGGGAAGTGACGGAACTTTTTTGCTGCCGTAAAGCAGACGGGCAATTTTTAAACCGTCACCGGCATTAAATTTATTAGAAAACGCATTTGTAGTAACAATATTGTTTTTAATCACACCGTTTACACTTATCGGAGAGTTAACCAAATTTGCATTTATATTAAAATCTCCATCGTTTTTATTAAAATTAACGATTCCTGATATTGATGAGGCCGGGATTTTAGGCTTGAAGAAAGTCATTGTATTAGATATAAGCTCAATAGAGCCTTTTGCAAATAAATCTTTATTAAATACAGGTTCAACACCCCTATCCACATGCCCGAATATATTTAGGAAAATTTTAGTTTTACCATGAGCGGAAGTAACAGGCTCAAGCATTTCCCGCAATTCAACAAGCACAGGAGAACTATTAACTATCTTCAAAAGATCCGCTGAATTTTGTCCGTCACCCTTAACGTTAACGGACAAATCCCCGGCCATTGAACAATTGCCGTCTATATTTACCAGAAGATTGTTTAAATATGCGGAAGAAGTTTTAAAAGTAACATGCTCATCATTAAATTTTACATTCCCTGCAATATTTTTGGCAACCATGTTGTTAATAGTTATAAATGAAGCGGTTCCGTTTTTAAACGACACTTCTCCCCAAGCGTGAGGATCCTGCTTGGAACCCGATATATGCAATTTAGCCTGGCCGGAACCTGAGGCGATATTCATCATAGGAATAGGCCCAAGCTCAAATTTAAATATTTCCCGCAACGGCATCAGAACTTTTTTGGCCTTTGGCAAATCAATATTTTTTGTTGTTGTAATAAATAAATCAGTATATCTGTTTCTGAAAAGTTTAAAACTTCCTTTTACATCTACAAATTCCGACGGAGATGTCAGAACATGAGCATCAAGCGTCATCTGATGTTTATCAAAAGAAAGTTTTAAAACACCGTTTTTGGGCGTATCCTTTATTGGTTCGACAAGATATACATCAGACAATAAAACATTTCCGTACAAGTTAGGATAGTCGGCATCTCCTTTTATATCAAGGTGCCCCGTAGCACTACCGTATATGACATGCTGTTTTAATTTATAAAAATTAAAATCAGGATTTAGATTTTCATCCCCGGGGAATAGAGGAATTATATTTTCACCCCTAAGATGGTTAATTGTCGCACTCAAATCCAATGTGGGGAATTTAGCCTTTGTTTTATAAACATGGCCGTTAATAAAAAAGTCTATATTTTTAGACAGAACTTTCAAATTATTAATTCTCAGTCCGTCATTTATAATATTCACGTCACCGTTAATCTTCAAGGGATAATCACAAAATATAGAAGAAGCTTTATCTTTCTGCATTATACCTAACTTATCAACAGATAAACTTCCTGTAATATTTTTATGTCCGTCACGAATTTTGGTAACAGTTATTGCATTAATTTTACCTGATAAACTTTTTATTTTGTTGTTTGACAAAGATTTTGCATAAACAGTAAAATCAGATAAATCCAGGTTTTTAATATTAATATTAAGCTTAGCTTTATCCTCCGATATTTTCTTTATCGGGAGACCTACGTCAATATCGGCGTCTATTTCGGAAAGTTTTGCCCCGGTATAAAGCTTTGAAGAAGTTGTCAGGGAAATTCTCTGATCTTTGGTATAATCTTCAACTAATAATTCATTTCCCTCAAGTTTAAGTTTTTTGTCCTGCAATTCATCTTTAAGGTTTACGACATAGTCTTTTATATATAGAGAAGCTTTTGTGAGCGTAACTATTTTTTTATCATTCCTGACGAGCAGGTAATCGCCCAATCTGAATTGGGAATTTTTGTCAAAAAACAAATCAGCACTTAACTTGTCGGCATTGAAATTACGCACTTCAATATTTCTTAAGATAAGCGGAAGCAATCTTATTTTGGCATAAGGTTTAGTTATCTCAAGCGCTTTGCTGTCATCTTTGTTAAGAATACTGAAAGAATCCGCCTTAATGATTATAGAAGGAATAATACCGGTTTTAAATGCAGGATTAAGAAGATCGACTTTATAGCCCGAATTTTGGAAAATTTTATTTTCAATATAACTTTCAACTTTCGGCTTGTTAAGTATAAACGGCAGCCCAAAGTAGTATCCTCCATAGATTATTATAAAGGCACTGCTAAGGGCTAAAAATATTCTAAGGTATTTCTTCATAATACATAACAATTATAATATACAATCAGAATAATTGCCAGTATATTAACAATTAAAACTTTTCGCAAAGCTGCTGGAAATATGCTCTTGGGTGTTTACAAAGCGGGCAGACCTGCGGAGCTGACTTGTCTTGATGTATATATCCGCATTTTCTGCACTGCCAGCTTGTTTCATGATCTCTTGAAAAGATAATATTCTCACTCAGGTTTTCCATTAAGATTCTATACCGGTCAGAATGGTGTTTTTCAACAGTTCTTATATTTGCAAAAAGTTCTGCTATGTCGTCAAATCCTTCTGTTTTAGCGTCATTTTCACCCTTAAGATAAAGTTCATCGTACTCTTCAAACTCACCTCTCATAGCACTTTCAAGGTTTTCAAGTGTTGTTCCTTCCTCAAAAGGGTAGTCAGAATTTACATGTCCTGAAGCCAGTCCGTCTATATGCTTATAGAAAAGTTTTGCATGTTCAAGCTCATTATCTGCGGTATCAAGAAAAATTTGTGCAATTTGTTCATACCCTTCTTTCTTTGCAACTTTTGAATATATAGTATAACGGTTACGCGCCTGGGCTTCTCCGGCAAATGAATTTATAAGATTTTGTAAAGTCTTTGTGCCTTCTAGTTTCTTATTCATGATATCTCCTTTTCTAAAATAGTCTAAGATTAACTGTAAAATTTTTCTATCGGAAACCGGGATTATCCTTCAGGCTAATAAGCACGATTAAAAATCACTACTTTAAGGGGATTATAGACAGTGAAAAAATTAAATAATATACTAAGGTAATAGTTAGGAGAATGAATGATGAACCTGCTTGCTTATACTAAAAAACTTTATGAAAAAATAAATTTCTACGACAAAATTATTAAAAATAAAAATTTCCCGACAAATATCTCTAACCCATTTGCAGCAAAACAGCCTGTAAACCTCACTATTATTTGGGTAGAAGATGAATATCATAACAATTGAAACGAACTTATTTTTACCCCGCGCAACCGATACCACAAAGCCCGGTCATAGAAATTTAATTTGATATCCTCTGCCCTGTAAATTTGTCGAACAGATAAATATCCTCAGGCCGGACAGACAATTCTAAAGTATTCCCCACAGCTTTATCAGCAGGGAATTTTGCCGAACACTTGCAATGATTTATGTTAAAATAAACTATTTTTTCAGCCCCCAGCAACTCTGTAATATCAACGTTAACTTTAAGCTTTATCTCGCCTCCGGTTAACATTTTTTCCGGACGCACACCGGCTATCATGCCTGAGTAGCAATCACTTAAAAACTCCCCGTCAATGAAATTCATCTGAGGTGACCCCAAAAATCCGGCAACAAAAGTATTTTGCGGGTTGTTGTAAATTTCTTCCGGACTGTCTACCTGCTGTATAACGCCGTTATTAAGGACAACAATCCTATCCCCCATAGTTAAAGCCTCAGTCTGATCATGAGTTACATAAATAAATGTAGTCTGTAATTTTTCGTGTAACTTTTTAATTTCAGAACGCATCTGCACACGCAGCTTAGCATCAAGATTAGACAGCGGCTCATCCATCAAGAACACTTTAGGATTTCTGACAATGGCACGCCCAAGCGCTACCCGCTGTCTTTGCCCGCCGGAAAGCTGTTTCGGCTTTCTCTCAAGATATTCTGTTAAATCTAAAATTTCGGCAGCTTCTTTAACTTTCTCATCAATAATTTTTTTATCAACTTTACGCATCTTAAGACCGAAAGCGATATTCTCTCTCACCGTCATGTGCGGGTAAAGGGCGTAACTTTGAAATACAAAAGCAATATCGCGATCCTTAGGCGGTATATTATTAACAGTTTTATCATCAATGAGGATTTCTCCGTCCGAAATTTCTTCCAATCCGGCAATCATCCTTAGAATAGTCGATTTTCCGCACCCTGAAGGCCCCACAAGAACCATAAATTCTTTGTCTTTAATTTCAAGGTTAACACCGTCTATTACAACCTTTTTATCATAAATTTTTTTTACGTTTTTTAAAATAACGTTACTCATCTTGCTGGACAGCTCCGTTTTCTATAGGAATAATAACATTGAAAACCGTACCTTTCATCACTTCTGTTTGAAGCCAGATAGCACCGTTCAGCGCCTTTACAAGTTCTTTGGCACTTCCTAAAGATATTGAGCGCACAAGATTTTTCTTATTAGCGCGATCCAATTGTGTGTATGGTTCAAATATACCTTCCACATCATTTTCCTGCAATCCGATACCGTTATCGCTTATTCTTATCAAAAGATAAGAAGTTTCCGTTGCATTTTTAATCGGGTTAATACCGACATTCACAACATCTTCCAATGTCGGATTAAACAATTGGATATTAATATTACCGATCTCTGTCAATTTAATGGATATTTCAATTATATTTTGAAGAATAATTTTCAAAGCATTTTCATCGCTGTACACAAGCCTTTCAGCAAGTCCTTCAAAATCAGTAGTAACATTAAGTTTTTTGGTTGCTATAACAACCTCATTTTCCCGAACAACACTCTGGACAAGATCAGTAATATCAAAAAGCTGCATGTGTTGTTGATAAAGCTGGGATTCAACCTGAGCAAACTCAAAAAATTTATCCATAAAATAGAGTAATTCTGTTGCATTTTTATTAATAATACGGACATATTTTCTTTGTTTATCATTTATCTCACCGCCGAGCCCGTCATTCAAAGCCTGGGAAAAACCAAGAATAGACTGAACCGGTGACTTGAACTCGCTTGAAAGTTTAGTGAGCATAAGGTTTTTATCCTTATTAAGCCTGCCGGTTTTCTCAGCCTTGGTCAAAATATTAGTCATTTCCGTAACATCGCGGATAGTAATAAAATATTGATTTTCCAGCAAGTTTGCACTGAGTTCGATAAAAAACTCTCTGGAATTAACGACAGCACCGCCTATCACCGCAACATCCTTGTATGACGACTGTTCAGCAAGATTCATACCCTGAACAACAACATCATCAAAGTTTAACTGGGTCAACTCATCCTTTGAAGTTTCAAAAATCATCTCTGCCCGGTTATTAGCCCATAAAATCTTACCGGTAGCTTCTTCTACCACAAACACCGCATCTGGGAGGTATTGAAGTACATCTTTCGTATTAATTCCGCTAAATAAATTTAATAAATTCATCTCTTGCATTACTTTCTGTTATGTTATATAATAGATGATAACATAAAATTTGTAAGAAAAAATTTTTATTAACTTTTGTAATTTTTTTTTTACAAACTAGCAAAAAAAATAATCTTGGTGTTTTAAAGCATAAAACGGATAATGAGATACAACAAAATACGATGAGGCTGTCATACAAGGCGGCTGCATTCTGGAAAAGAGGTACAACTATGAGAGAAATTAACAATTCTACCGGCAATATGAATCCTGCAAATTTCCAAAAAGTTGAGTCAAAGACTGATGCAGCTCATACTCCTGAAAAAGTCCAGGAAACAAATTCTCATCCTAACGTGACAGAAGATCTTTCCCAATCTCCGGAAGCAATCATTGGCAGATCCCAGGTTCATAAGGCTGACAGCATTGAAAATGATATAAAAACAATGCTCAATAACCCTCAAATGGTTGAAAAAACTCTTAATTTTCAAGGCTTGGCTGAAAAAATGCTCAGAGATAAAGGAGTAGAAGCTCCCTATGAGCAATCAACAGTGCTTGCAAATGAATTCAGAAACGAGTTTTTATCTAAATAAAATTATTATAATTCCTCATCATCAGAATTTTTGCCGGATCTTAGGAAATCGGCTAATCCCTTTAACCCCAGCTTATAACTTTCTGCTCCGAAACCGCTTATTTGAGCTACACACACCGGTGCAATCAGAGAATTCTGTCTAAATCCTTCCCTGGCATATATATTTGTAATATGTATCTCAACTGTCGGTATGCCGACACCTGATATTGCATCCCGTATTGCGACACTTGTATGGGTGTATGCTCCGGGATTTATAACAATACCGTCTGCGTTCCCGTATGCTGAATGAATTTTTTCAACTATTTCACCCTCAAAATTACTCTGAAATGTTTCTATATCAAATCCGAGTTCAAATGAATATGAATACAAATTCTTCTCTAATTCCTTTAACGTGAGATGTCCGTACTTTTCCGGCTCTCTTATTCCAAGCATATTCATATTTACACCGTTAATTACTAATATCTTCATACAAGTTCTCCTTAGCATTATCATATAATAAATATAATGGATTGTAAATTTTTATTACATTTTGCATTACATGTGTAACATGTTTTTCATGTTCAGCTTATCATGCATGTACAACTATCCCCAAATCTCCTCCCAAGATTATTGTGAAGCTATACAGAAGTGTGTAGCTTTTTTTTTATTAACGGAAATATAGACAAATTAAAATTATTAATTTTGTTTTTATAAAAAATGAACAAAATTATGAACAATATCGTTTATAAAATATCAACTGCGTTTTTAGTAAAAATTAAAAGGAGACATGTATGACGGAAGAAGAAAAAACAGAGAAACCAAGAGAGAAATATTTTTACATTGAAAAAGAGGGTGTATACAAAGCATTATGGTCTGTAGCGACGGCATTTATAGGAGCATCCCTGGCGTTAATGCTATTTGCCGCAACGCACAAGCCGCCTAAACCTTGCGGATTTGTAATGCCGCCGAAAGCTGCACCTTATCACTGTCCGATGATGAAGGAAAAAAGATTTCACCACCACGGATATCACAAGGCAATGCCGCCTTCAAAAGAATTTCGCGGACCGCAGGATGTAAGGAAAGCTGACAGACCAATTCCTCCAAGAAAAATGGACAACCCCCGCCCGGATAAAAAATTAAATCCGGATAAACAACCTCCTAAAACTCAAAAATAAATCCAAACTATCAATCAAACCGGTTTAAAGCCGTATTTAAACCAAAAGTGTATATGCAGAAATTACATATACACTTTTTATTTTTATATCTTTATTAATAGTCTTTATTAATTAATCATTTCCGTTTGGACTTGTATACTCAATGCCCAGTTCTTTAAGGGTTCTGATAAAATTCTGGGCGCAAATTTTTTGTGCTTCCGGAGGAACAATTCTGAGAATTTCTACTGTTTTTGAAATTACCGGATCCTTATCATACCAGCGGTTATTTGCATTCACTGGTTTTACCATGGCATAAAATTTATCGACTGTTTCTTTAGATACTTTTTCTTCGATCTTTTTCAAAAAAATTTCAGCCTGGGCATGAAGCTCACTTTGATAATTTCTGAGCAATTCAATAACTTCTAACAGTAACGGATCATGATCATACCACCGTTTATATGTAGGACTCATTATGTTTTCCCTCCGTTAAGTTGTCGGGAGAAACGATCTCATCGTCTTTTCTCTCAATCTTTCCTCCTAACAATCTTAACTTAGATTCAAATTTTTCGTATCCTCTATCTATATGATGTAAATTTTCAATAACAGAGGTACCTTCAGCCATAAGTGCTGCAACAACCAGGGATGCGCCGGCTCTCAGATCACTTGCGGCCACACCGGCACCTGTAAGTTTTTTTACACCTTTGATAATAGCATGGTTCCGATCCTGATGAATATCCGCTCCCATTCTACGGAGTTCAGGAACCTGCATAAACCTGTTTTCGTACAGACTTTCAGTAATTATGCCAACCCCGTTGGCCGTAGAAAGCAATGCCATAGCCATTGACTGCAAATCTGTCGGGAAGCCCGGATAAGGCTGGGTAATAAAATTAATAGAATTTAATCTGTTTTTGCAGCTTACTTCAAGCATTGTAGGCTCCAGCAGCTTAATATTTGCCCCCATTTTCAAAAGCTTGTCCGTAAAAAACGTCAAATGTGCAGGGAACACATTTTTAATAATCCCTTTACCTCTTGTTGCAATAATAGCGGACATATAGGTTCCTGCCTCAATTCTATCAGGGATGGTTGTATATTCGATAGGATGTAATTTATCGGCAGTAACACCGTTTATAACAATTTCGGAAGTTCCTGCACCGTTAACATCTGCACCTAAAGAGTTCAGGAAATTTGCCAGATCAACAATTTCCGGTTCCTGAGCTGCGTTTTGGATTCTGGTTGAACCTGTTGCAAGTGTTGCGGCAAGCATAAGATTTTCTGTAGCCCCGACTGACGGGATATCAAGATAAATATCCGTACCGACCAGCTTAGAAGCTTTAGCGTGAACATAGCCGTTTTCTATTTTAATTTTAGCACCGAGTGCTTCCAAACCTTTTATATGAAAGTCGACACGTCTTTCACCGATTGCGCATCCGCCTGGCAAAGCGACAATAGCCTCTTTACATCTGGACATCAAAGCGCCAAGAATTATAAACGACGCACGCATTTTGCTTACAAGCTCATACTTTGCGGTAATACTTGTTAATTCTGCTGCATCAATTACTATAGATTTTTCTTTCTTATCATAAACTGTTTTAGCCCCTAAACCTTCAATAACGCTTAACATTATTTCTACATCGGTCAAATCAGGCACATTATATATTTTCGTTGCTCCCTTGGCAAGAATTGCTGCGGCCATAAGCTTTAGAACGGAATTTTTTGCTCCGCCGATTTCAACTTCACCTTTTAATGGGGTCCCGCCTTTTACATAAAACTTTTGAGTCAATTTTCCTCCGGAAAAATATACTTTATAATCTTACTTTAATATAATAATACAACTATAAAATCTTTGTGTAAATAAGTTAAATAATGTAAAGAAAAAATCTATTTTATATCGTCACGAAAAGCAATAGAGAACCTAAGCGGCCGGAATAATTACCAAAACCGCTTAGGAGAATATATTATCAAATAAAATTGTCAAAATTACCATGGATAGTCGTCTTTGATTTCCCAATTATCCATCATCAGAAGATATGTACAACCATGTCTATAAAAAATATCCTCATCATCTGATTTAGATTTTTTGCAGGCAACATAATAACTAGTTCCATGAATATCAATTTCTTTACCATTTAAAATATCTTCTCTGGTAAGGTCTAAAACTTGTTCAATTGGTAATAATTTACTGTCTTTTTTATAAAGATAAAACTGAAATTGATCATTCCCAAACGTATTTGGCTGCTTAGCACCGTTTACATCTATAACCATATTTATTAAAATGGAGTTTGCATCTTGACTCAATTCCGGCCGGGCGGGATCAACCGAGAACGGAAATAATGAAATTGCAACACCATTTGAAAGCATATAAGTCTGCCCAAAATCAAATGAAGAAACTCCGCATTTTTTTATAACCTCTTCATTATTTTTACCATTTCCACAAAATTTTGCTCCTTTCAGATATGGCAATAGGTACCTTTTCAGAAATGCTTCCGTATTATCAAAACTATAACCCGTTCCAACATCCCAATATTTAGCCTCACCATTTTGTGCCTCAGAAAGTTTTATTGCCTGAGTTAACAGTGAATAAGTTTGTTTGGCACGTGTTGCAACAACTTTTTTCTCATAATTGGCAATTAACGTAGGCAAAGTCATTGCGGCAACCACACCGATTATGCCGAGGGTTATTAGAACTTCTGCTAATGTAAACGCGGCCTTGCGGGGGGGAGCATAACCGCCTCTTACTTTACGCTTCGCTGTGCAGGACGCAGAGGGTATATTGTTAAT
>CALUYR010000009.1 GCA_944325045.1 Candidatus Gastranaerophilales bacterium | reverse complement strand
ACTTGTTCGTGTGGAACAATAATCCAAGACATGTTTCAGGATCTAGCCCCCGAAAGATTATACCGTCGCCAGAAAACATCAACAATATACCCTCTGCGTCTCACGCAGCGAAGCGTCATGTAATAGGCGGCTGTGCCCCCCGCAAGGCAGCGTTTACCCTTGCTGAAGTTTTAATCACCCTTGGTATAATCGGTGTGGTTGCGGCAATGACGCTGCCAACATTAATGGCAAATTACCGTGAAAATGTAACTATGTCAAAACTGAAAAAAGCCTATACCACATTGGCTCAGGCCCAACTTATGTCAATAAGCGAAAACGGAGATGTTGACGGCTGGGAATGGGTTCCAGATGGGCAGGAATCTAACAATGAAATTGTTATGGCCTGGTTCAATAAATATTTTGGGAAATATTTAAATAAAGCAGAAGTAATTGACAAGAAAAAACTTGATCCGGAGACCCAGGAACTTGTAGATGATGGTATTGTTGTAAGGCTTGGGGATGGATCAATCTTGAAGTTTAGCGGTTTTGCGGGCGGTGCGATGCATATACATTTATATACAAATGAGAAAACGTTTTTAGATGGTTCTGCTGAATATGGAAAAGATATTTTTATGTTTGCTTTTAATAATTCCACAAGCAAGCGTTTGAATACTTATGGATTTTCCACTAAAGATGAACAAAAGTTGAAATATGATAGTTATGCCGGTTGTTACGTTAATCCAACTAATGTTCGGGCTTATTGTGCACGGATTTTACAAATTCATGGCTGGACTGCACCTGATGATTATCCGTGGAAATTTTAAATTTAAACTATCGAGCAGGAAGAAGAATTTTCCCTGCTTGTTTCTCTTAATAATCCAAGGGGGCGGACAAAGCCCCCTTATAAAAATGTGGTTTACAGAAATAGAAAAGGAGGGTAAAAACAAGAAGAAATAATGATCGCAATGTATACCAGAGGATGATGGGGAGTGAATCCCACGAAGTAATATTTTGGATATATAAGCTTTTGTTAGGCAAGAATGCTAAATCTACATTAACTTTGATAATTTTTTATGTCTTAGGAATTGTAATCAATTTTGCAGCTTAATTTTAACTTTTCATGAATATTAAAAACATGATAAAGTACGTGTTTCGCCAGTTTTTTATAGTAGTCTTTTAATGTTAAATTTTTTTGTTTTTTGTTATTTTTGTAACAATTTTTTAACAACGGAAATATTATTAACCCATTTTCTTTGATTCGGCATTATTCGTAAGATAATATTTAATATGTGATGATTTTTATAAATTGTTAGAAGAGGAAGATAATGAAGAAGAAAAATATTTCATACTATAGTCAAGAAATTAGAAAAGTGTTAGATGAATTAAATCAAGATGACATTTTGCGTACCGAATTAACTTCCTGGGAAATTAATTTATTGGAATTAGCAGCTCACGGTTTCGACAATAAGAGGATTTCTCAAATAACTTATATAAGTCCTCATACCGTAAAATCCCACCTTGCAACAATCTATAAAAAACTTCAGGCCGACAATAGAGCTCACGCTGTTTATATTGCGATGAAGTTCAATATTATAAAATAATATATTGACTTTTAAGAGTTTTACCTATAAAATGATAATTGTTATCAATTATGAGGTGCTATGAATTATTCACGCCAGAGGGAAATAATTTTAGAAGCTTTACGTAATAATGTTGTTCACCCGACTGCTGAATATATACATTCTGTGTTGGAAAAGCAATATGGTTCTGTAAGTATTGCAACTCTCTACCGAAACCTTAATCAATTGGTTGATAACGGGCTAATAAAAAGAATTGATGGTTTAGAAGTGCCTTCTCATTTTGACCATAATACTCATGAGCATTTCCATTTTATGTGCGAAAAATGTAAGAAAATATTCGACGTCAGTTCTGATGTGGCTCCTGATATTGTGGAAAAAGCCCAACAGGAGTTAGGCGCAAAAATTAACGGGTATGATATTGTATTCCGTGGTATATGTAACGATTGTAAGTAAAGGAGAAAAATTATGGACAAATATGTTTGCACTGTCTGTAACTATGTTTACGACCCGGCTGAAAACAATGATGTAAAATTCGAAGATCTGCCGGATGATTATGTCTGCCCTATTTGCGGCGTCGGCAAAGATATGTTCGAAAAACAGTAATTGTACTTTGTAAAGTTGAAGCAGTTATTCTGCTTCAACTTTCCTGGAAAGAAAAGGAGTTTTATTATGAGAGAATTAAGAGGTTCCAAAACAGAAAAAAATCTTATGACTGCCTTTGCCGGTGAGTCTGAAGCAAGAAATAAATACACTTATTACGCATCCCAGGCAAAAAAAGAAGGTTTTGTTCAGATCAGCAAAATTTTTGAGGAAACCGCTAATAATGAAAAAGAACATGCTAAAATTTGGTTTAAATGGCTGCATGACGGCAGTGTTCCGGAAACTGTTAAAAATCTCGAAGATGCAGCTAACGGCGAGAATTATGAGTGGACTGATATGTATGCAACTTTTGCCAAGGAAGCCGAAGAAGAAGGGTTCAATGAACTCGCTGCCTTGTTTAAATTAGTTGCTAATATTGAAAAAGAACACGAAGAAAGATATAGAAAATTACTCGAAAATTTAAAAAATGATTCGGTATTTAATAAAAATGAAGAAGTTACCTGGGAATGCGCGAACTGCGGCCATGTCTTTACCGGCAAAAATGCCCCGCAGCTCTGCCCGGTGTGTAAACATCCTCAAGCTTACTTCTTTATGAAATCCGTTAACTACTAATTTCTGCCGGAAGCGCACAAAGGCGCTTCCGGTATTTATAACTTTTTTTAATGAATTTTTATGAAAATGTTGGCATAATTTTTTGATGGTATATAATTATAAAGCAGGGAGATGTATTATGAAGTTTAAAGAAATAAAAAATAGCATTTACTATTGCGGTTTGAATGACTGTGATAGAAAAATTTTTGATGAATTAATTCCTTTGGAATGCGGCACTAGCTATAACTCTTATCTGGTAAAGGGTAGTGAAAAAATTGCTCTTATTGATACTATGTATCCGCCTAAAACCCAGGAATATTTGAAAAATTTAGATGAAAATAACATAACTCATGTTGATTATATTATAGCAAATCATGGTGAACAAGATCATTCCGGTTCAATTCCGGCTTTATTGGAAAAATATCCGGAAGCAGTTGTTGTTACTAATGCTGTTTGTAAAGGCAATATTAAAGAAATGCTTCTCGTTGATGACAGCAAAATAAAAGTCATTGCTAATGATGAGGAACTTTCTCTGGGTGATAAAACTTTGAAGTTTATTCTTGCTCCCGGAGTTCATTGGCCGGATACAATGTTTACCTATATCAAAGAAGATAATGTTATTTGTACTTGCGATTTCCTCGGCGCACATTATACTTTTGATGACGTGTTTGCTGATGATTCTAAAGAACTTGAGCACAGCGCTAAACGCTATTATGCCGAAATTATGATGCCGTTTAGAGCTATGTGTAAAAAATATACTAAACTCGTTTCGGATCTTAAGCCGGATATGATTTTGCCAAGCCACGGCCCTATCTACA
This sequence comes from Candidatus Gastranaerophilales bacterium, assembly GCA_944325045.1. Lineage (GTDB taxonomy): Bacteria > Cyanobacteriota > Vampirovibrionia > Gastranaerophilales > Gastranaerophilaceae > UBA1221. The sequence continues at coordinate 13,635 of CALUYR010000009.1, read as the reverse complement.
AAAATCCTGATTTTATTTTGGATCTGTATTCAGACTGGTCTGCCGATGAAGGTAAAAATCTTGTCTTAATGCCTTATGTGTCTATGTATGGCAGTACTGAAGAAATGATCGATTACCTTAAGGAAAAACTTGAAAAGAAAAATATTTCAGTTAAAAAGTTTGACATAGTTACAGGTGATCTCGGTGATCTTGCTATGGGGCTTGTTGATGCAACGACTATTGTTCTCGGAAGTTCAATGGTTCTTGCCGGCCCTCACCCTATGGCATTTAATATTGCTTATCTTGCAGGAATCCTTAGACCTAAGGCAAAATGTGCAACATTTGTCGGTTCATACGGCTGGGGCGGAAACCTCTTCGGTAAGCTCGGCGAAATGCTGGCGGGTCTGAAATTGGATGTTATTCAGCCTTTGCTTGTTAAAGGTAAAGTTAAAGAAGAAGATTATAAAAAGTTGGATGAGATGGTTGAGCAAATTTATGAAAAACATAAGTCTTTAAATTTGCTATAAGAACAGAAGAGGGGGGAAAATGATTAACAGGTTAGTACCTACCAGAATTGAGCCTTACTTTTGTGCAAAAAAAATTCTGGGAGACATTTCAAGAGTTAAGAAGGATGATAAGCCTAATTTACAAAAAGAACTTGTAAATACTATGCATACCGATACTTTTACGTTTGCCTCCAACGTTAGTGATAACAAGCATACTAATCAGATACAAAAAAGCAACCGGAATAAATCTAACGTTTTCGATATTTTTACAAAAAAATAATTTTACTGTCAATACAAACAACAAAACTGCTTATATAACATAAGCAGTTTTAGTTGTGTATCTAAAATTCTCGTCTGATATAAAATCGTAATTCTATAAAAATGCTTAATAATCACTGTTTGCAGCGTAATCTTCCTCATCTTTCATTGCGGAAAGATCGTCTTTATACACCGCGTCAAAATCATCCGGCATTAATTCCTGGTCAGGCCAGATTGTTTCATCATCAAAACGGCAGGCATGAAGATTGTATGATCCGGTAAAATCAGAGTTGCTTAAGTTCGATTCCGAGAATATACAGCCGGCAAGATCCGCATCTGTAAAGTTACAGTACGTCATTTCTGCATAACTGCAATCAGCCCCGTTCAGCAGACTTTCGGAAAAATCACACTCTACAATTTTTGCTCTTGTAAAATCAACTGATGTTAAATCTGCGTTCGTAAAGTTTACAAGTGATATATTGCAGTCTGCAAATGAACTTGAATTTAGATCTACATTGGAAAAATCTACTTCGTTAAACACCATGGATGAAAAATCTACTTCACTTAAATCTACTTCTTCTTGTTCCAACTTCCATTCATTAAATTTTTCAGGATGTTTATTTAATAATTCAACTAGTTCTTCTTTAGTGTAATCAATCATTTATTATTTCTCCTTGTTTAGTCTGTCAAATTAGTTTGTAAAGCGAGCAATACAGCTTGCGTTCTGTTTGTAACATTTAATTTTTTGAAAATACTATTTAAGTGTGTTTTTACAGTAACTTCTCTTAGAACAAGTTTTTCAGCTATTTCCTTGTTGTTAGCTCCCTTTGCGGCAAGCGCCAAGACTTCTTTTTCTCTTGCGGTTAAGCGGGTTGTAATTTCTTCCGAAGCTTCATTACTTTTTCCTGCGGGTTTCTGCTGCCAGGATGATCGCCTCAAAAGCGCCTCTATTCGCGCAAGAAGATTTGGTAATATAAACGGTTTCACAATATAATCATCCGCTCCGATCTTCAGACCTGAAACCATTTTTTGTTCTTCATTTACTGCTGTAACCATTATAACAGGAATATATTTTGTATGTAAATTTTTTCTGATATTTTTTAATGTGTCCCAGCCGTTAAGTTTTTTCATCATAACATCCAAAAGAATTAAATCAAATTTTTCCCCGGATTTGGCAAGCAATTTTAATGCCTGCTCCCCATCGGTTACCGCAGTAACTTTGTATCCGTAAAAGGGGAGTGCATCTTGTAAATATTTGGGATTATCGTCAACAAGAAGTATATTTGCTTCTGCCATGTTCATTAAAACCTATACAATTTTATACTTAAGGGCTTTTAGTGCTGCTTGTAATCTGTCATCAACTTCAAGCTTTTGAAGAATATTTGCAACATGTGCTTTTGTTGTATTTATACTTATAACAAGAATTTGAGCTATTTCCATATTACTGTACCCTTCTGTCATAAGCTTAAGTATTTGAGACTCTCTTGCTGTAAGGTCATATTTTTTGCTGTTATTTTCGTTGTCCAGTACCGGGGAATTTGTCGTTGCTTTCAACACAATATGGGCAATGCTTGGATCAAACCAAGCTGCTCCGTCTGCCACTGACTGGACTACCTGGATTAATCTTTGAGGGTTTATTTCTTTGGAGCAATATGCGTTTGCGCCTGCCCGAAGGCTGTTTAGAACTTCTTTTTCATCATTATGAGATGTAAGGATTATGATTTTTACATCTTTATTTGAATTTCTGATTAGTTTTGTGGCTTCTATTCCGTTCATCATCGGCAAGCCAAGATCCATTATTACGATATCTATAGGGTTATTGTTGAAAATTTTCAAAGCGGTTTCTGCGGATTCGGCCTCATAAAGTTTGTCTACAAAGTCAACACCTTCAAACGCGGTTTTTAAGCCGAATCTTGTAAGTTCATGGTCCTCTACTATCAGAATGTTTTGTTTCATATACCCAATTCCTTTTTTGCAAGTTCATAATCAGGATTTATTGTAAGGCATTTTTTGAAAAAATAATTTGCATCCTGATTTAGACCTTTTGCTTTGTATACCAGTCCTTGATAATAATAGTATCTAAAATCATTTTCGTCAATATATTTTACGATTCCTAAATATTTATTTGCATTGTTAATGTTGTTTTTATCCAGAGAATATTTTACAAGGCCTATCCAGCCGTCGATAAAGCTTAGGTTAATAGCAACTGCTTTTTTCATATATTCATATCCCCGTTCTTTATCTTGCAGTGCTACATTATAGTATGCCTGGTAGCAGTCTGAGTGTTCTTTTAAAATTTTATAATTGACTTCTTGGGCTTTATCAGATTCGCCAAGCCGGGTGTATGTCATTGCAACCCACACATTTGGCAGAGGGTCATTTTTGGATTCAGCGTCTTTGAAGTATTTCAGGGCTTCTTTATAATCCTTTTTTTTGTAGTTAAGTTTTCCCATAACCATAAGGGCTTTTGGATTTTTACCACCAAGTTCCAGGGATTTGTCCGCAAAGTTTTCGGCTTTTTCATATTCTTTTTGGTCTAAATATATTTCAGCCATCAATGCGTATACCATACGGTTATATTTTTTCTTTGTCGAAATAGCGCCCTGAAGCATTCTTATTGCTTTTGTGTGTTCTCCGAGGCAGTAGTAATAATAACCAAGATAATACTTTTTCAGTGTTTCATTTTTTTCTGTTTTGTATAACGTGTACTGTTCAAGTGCAGTTACGTTTTGATTGAAGTTATCCGTATAAAGTTTGGTATTTTTCATATCCTCAAGGACTTTAAGTGCATTTTTCGGATTGCTGCCTTGCAGGAGAATTTCGATTTTTAATTTTTTATAATTGAGATTTTCCGGGCTGACTTTCAGCGCTTTATTTATATACATTTCTGCATTTTTAATATCCCCGGTTTTGAGCAGGCCGAGTGCGGCCAGATAGTTTGCGTAGTCTGATTTTTCAAGCAAAGAAGTATTTTTTATTAATTCATTTGCGGCTTCTCTGCTCTGTGCATTATACATGATGTTTGAGTATATTTCTGCTAAATAAACTTCGTCATCATCGTTCAGTTTATTTTGGGGGAAGTAGAATTTTTTTATATCTTCGGACTGGATAAAAGCTATTTCTTTGTCAGAAACTTTATCCATTGCTTCTTGACTCAGATTAAACAAACCGATTTCTGCCATCTCGTCAGCCATTCTTAGATACGCAAAATCGTTAGGAACTATAGTTTTTATTAAAAGTTTAAAATCCATATAGGCAGATTTTACATTACACTGCATAAATCGCTGCATCGCGATTTCGTAGTGGTTGTGGATGTCGTTTTGAGTAAGTTTAGCTTTTTGGGTTCTTACTTTGTATAAGAATTCTGTATTATTTTTCACCGGATGGGTTTCGGTCGGGTCAACCGGGCTCAGATAATCAAGAATTGACGCTCCTGCCTGGGCAGAAGTTATTAATGCTATTAATGATGTATATAGAATTAGTTTTTGTAATTTCATCAACTCTGTTTATTCCTGTTTGCCTGCATAATAATAATTAAACAACGAAATAATATTTTTTTCATCATCCGACGGATTTTCTTTTACAGAAATTGTATATATATCCATAAGGTTATATTTTCCTAAAGTTTTGTCATCTTTAACTTTAAGCTTGTTATGATTTTCTGTCAGGAAAACTTTTACAATTTTATTTGACGGAATAGTGAGAAAGACATCAACAAGTTGTTTATCAAAATGAGAACCGGCGCCTTTGAGCAGGATATCAATTACGTCAGCGATAGGCATTTTATCACGGTAGTGGCGTTTTGATGTGATGGCGTCAAACACGTCGGATACAGCTAAAATCCTTCCGCCGTAAGGAATTTCTTCTCCTTTGAGGTGTCTGTAATATCCTGTGCCGTCGTATTTTTCGTGGTGAGAGCATGCTATTTCACTAATTTGTTTAAAATCTTCATTCAGGCAGATATTTTCCAAAATATTGTGGGTAATTTTTACGTGTTCCTGGATATGTTTATACTCATCCGCCGTAAGTTTTCCTTCTTTTTGGAGCACGGAATCTCTAATCCCGATTTTACCTATATCATGAAGAGTTGCGGCTTTTTCGATAATTTCTTTTGTTTTATTGTCAAGTCCGAGCGCATCTACAATGAGCATTGCATATAACTTAACTCTGGTTGAATGGCCTGCGGTTATTTTATCGCGGGCATCTATTGATGAGGCAAGAGTATTAATAAAGCTTTCGAACAGCAGTTTTTGTTCTTTATACAGTTCTTTTTGCTGTTCAAAAAGCTGGGCATTTTCAAGTGCAATGCTTGCGCTGCCGCCGATTGCGACGAGAAGATCCTCATCGTTTTTGGTGAAAACTCCGTTGAGTTTATTCAGAACCTGAAACGCCCCGATTATTTCCTGATTGTTGTTTTTTATTGGCATGCACAAGATTGTTTTGGTTTTGTAACCTGTTTCTTTATCTACATCAGGGTTAAATCTGTTGTCGTTGTATGCATCCTGAATGTTAATTGTTTCTCCGGTTCTGACCGTATATCCGGCAAGTCCCTTTCCTGCAGGAAATCTGATTTCCTGGCTATCCATACCGAGTGCAACTTTTGACCATAACTCATCTTTTTCTTTATCCAGTAAAAATACTGTACAGCGGTCTGCATCAAGTGCTATTTTTGTTTCTTCCGCGATAACTCTTAATAATACATCTATATCTGTCTGCGCTGTAATTGAACGGCCGATTTTTACAAGTGAAACCAGAGGATCACTTGTCGGCGGGAAGGTATAATCTTTTTCTTTTGTAATTTGCTTAATTCTTGAAATTACGTAACTGATTACTTCATATTCATCAGTTGTAATTATCCCGTAATTTTTTGCATTATTATAGTGGCATAAAGCCAATTCAGTGTCGTTGTTTGCATAACTGATTTCGGCAAGTGCAAGTTCTTTGAATAATTCTGCCGTATTATTTTTACTGTAGCGGGCAAGTTCGCCGGCGTCAAAAAGCATTGAAAGCGAATATTTATATTCTGAAGGTTTATTCAGGTAATTTATTAATGCGAGCAGACTCAGGCAAATAGAAGTGTATTCCGGTGAATTTGCATTCTTAAATATTTCGCCGGCTTTGGTAATTTCTTGTTCTGCCATATCGGTTTTTTTAGACAAAATTAATGTTATTGTATTTTTTATGTAGGTTTTACCTTTATTTATTTCCTGCTCTGTTCTTAATTCCGTTTGTGTCATTCTTTTTCCTTTTACAACTTTCTTTTTTTATTATACAATATTTTTATGAATATTACAAAGAGTTTTTTCTAAATAGTTGACGGAGCACATTTTATGAATAAGATTACTATTTTAATTCCTGTTTTTAACGAAGCTGCAACATTGGAAACAATATTAAAAAAAGTTGAGGAAACTGATTTCTGTGGTCTTGAGAAAGAGATTATAATCATAGATGATTATTCTACGGACGGGACGCGTGATTTGTACCCGAAACTTCCGTATAAAGTTTTTTACCATGATTTTAACCAGGGTAAAGGTGCGGCATTGCGTACCGGGTTTAAGGAAGCTACCGGGGATATTATTGTAATTCAGGATGCGGACTTGGAATACGATCCTGTTGATTATGCGCCTTTAATAAAACTTATTATTGACGGAAAGGCTGATGTTTGTTACGGAACAAGACTTGCAGGCGGAAAACCTTCAAGATCGTTTATGTTCACTCATTGGCTTGGTAATAAATTTTTATCTTTGACAACGAATATTTTATACGGTTCTACCTTAACAGATATGGAAACTTGTTATAAAGCTTTCAGGGCGGATTTTATAAAAGGTATTGAGATAAAATCAAACAGATTTGATTTTGAGCCTGAAATTACGGCTAAGGTTTTGAAACGTGGTGCTAGATTATACGAACTTCCGGTTTCTTATTACGGCCGTGAATTTTCAGAAGGTAAAAAGATTACCTGGGTTGATGGTATCCATGCGCTTTGGGCTTTACTGAAGTTTAGATTTACAGATTAGTGTATTATTTAATAGTAAGGGGAATTTATTTCTCCAAACGAAAGGAGTATAAATGAAAAAGATTGTCTTAACATTATTTGTTTTAGCTGCGGTTGTTCTGCCGTCTAATGCGGCTACATGGGTCGCGGCAGATAGGGTTGCGGATGTCGGTGCCAAAATTGTTAAAGCGAACAGCTTATCAGCCGCTATTAATTTTAAAGTAGTTAACGGGGCTGCTAATAATGCTAATGCTCCGCTAACTAACACGGTTCAGATCAGTTCTGCTGATTTAACATATACCGGAAATGACAACGAAGTTGCGTACGTTGTTGCTCACGAGCTGGGCGGGATTATAAATGATAATGTCGGAAAGCAAAAGGTTCGCAATTATCTTAAATCAGCTATAACTAATACTCTAAGTGAAGATAATGTTATTTCAAATGCTATGAACAGTGATTATGTAGAAAATAAACAGTCTATGTCTGAAGCTAAAGAAGCTGACATTATGGGTACTGATCTTATGATTAATGCAGGCTACAACCCGCTTGCAGGTATTGTTGTTTTAACAAAAATGCCGGGCAGCACCTGGGAAATTCTCAGGGGAAAACCGGCTAACAGCGAAAGAGCTATGTATATTTATGATTATTTAACTTATAATTTCCCGGCAAAAGTTAAAGCAGGTTACGGCTGTAACGAATACAGAAATTTCCTGGTATACGCCGATCCTATTGTTCAGGAGAGAAATTCAAGCAAGAAAAAATTAGAAAAATTTAATAAAGAACAAGCTAAGATTAAAGCAGAAAGAACTAAACAGCTTGCAAAATACAAATCTACCGGCGGACTTTCAAGCTGGAATGTTACTTACGAACTGCTGCAGTCTATTACAGAATCTGAATCAAACTAATTTTTAATTTTTGCGATTACTAAAGCGGACTTTACAAGTCCGCATTTACAGTTTATTGACAAGTTTATTAAGATATGTTAAGATTATTGGGGTAAAATAACGGAGGAATAGTAATGGCTGATACTCATCAAACGATTAATTGTCCTGCTTGCGGTAAAAGTATGAAAAAAGTTTTTATATCTGATTTAGGCATTAATATTGATATCTGCACTGAAGGCTGCGGCGGAATATTTTTTGATAACAGAGAGTTTAAACATTTCGATGAAAAAAATGAATCTATAGATGCAATAATTAAAGAAATTGAAAACAAAGAATTTAAAAAAGTAGATGAAAACGAGATCAGATTTTGTCCGGCATGCGGCGCCAAAATGGTTAAAAATCCTACAAGTGCCCAGGGGTCGGTGATTGTTGATGACTGCTACAGCTGCGGAGGTAAATTCCTTGATCACGGCGAGTTAACCAAAATCCGCGATGAATTTGATACTGAGCAGGAAAGATCCAGTAATGCTGTTCAATATTTATATTCCAAAATCGGTAAAGAGTTAAGCGAAAATTCAGGGGCTTCCGAAAGAGTTGCTGAAAACCTTCTCCAAAAACAAAATTCGCCTGTGTACAGATTGTTTAATAAAATGTTAGGGCTTTAGATATCTGTATTACAGATTTTATTAAATTCGCAGAAATTACAACGGCTTAAATTTTTATTGAAAGTTTTTGTCGTTGTAATTTTTTGGCAGCTTGTAATCAATTTTTCTTCATAGTTTGATTTTTTTTCATCGGAAAATTCAATTAAATGATTTTTTTTGTTCTTCAAATCTATGTATACAAAAGCCAGGTTAAAATTTTTGCCCCATCCTTGGGAGAGTATTCGCTGTGCGCATATAAGATAGATCATTGTTTGAAAATCTTCTTCCGGATTTTTGGGGACTGAGCCGGTTTTGTAGTCTAAAATATAGTAATTATTTCCGGATTTCATAAAAGCGTCCAGGCGGCCGCCGACCCAAAAGTTGTCGAGTTTTGCATTTAAGTTGTATTCTGAATTAACGTAATTTTTTTGAAAGTATTCATTTCCGAGCAGATACTGCCAGATTAGTTTTTCTTCATCCGTAAGCGCAGGCAGAAATTTTTCAATATTTTCGCCTCTCAGGTAGTAGTGGGCAAGCGCATGAATTTTTTTCCCGCGTTCAAATATTTTGGGTGACTGAACAACGTTTACTTTTTGAATGTATCTGAGTTCATATTTTTTAGGGCATTCTTCAAATGTCTTTAACATATTGGGAGAAAATATCTGCATTTATACTGCCTCCGTTTTTTCGTTTTTATCTGTAAATTCATTTTTCAAAATATCAAAGATTTTATTTTCATCTTCTCTTCTTAACTTGCCGAATGATTTAACCAGTTTCGGTGTTGTAATATACAAATGTTTTTTTGCTCTGGTTATTGCGACATATAAAAGTCTTAAATTTTCAGCTACAAGTTCTTGTTTTAATTCCATTTGTGTTTTGAGTTTGTAATTCGGGTTTAAGGACTTTATCTGTTCCATAAAATCCGATATGTTTGATTTACATTTTGCTGTATCTAATGTTAAATTTTTTTCTGTCATTTCCGGCAAAAATACATAATCAAATTCATCACCTTTGGATTTGTGCAGGGTCATGATTTGAACTTTACCTTCAAAAAATCCCCGGTCATTTTCGTCCTCTTCTGAGAAAAATTTAAAACCGCTTAGAGAATTTTTTTTCGAAAGATCTCTTAACCTGTCAAGAAGTGTTGATAAATTTTTTGTATCAAAACTCAATCTTTTTATAAGTGTTGAGATCAGATAAATATTAGATTTTTCTATTTCTCCAGTAAAGTAGTAAAGTCCTATTTTAATTGCGAGTTCATCGGCGCTCAGGTGAGGAAAACTTACCCAATAGTTCAGATCCCAGTTGAATTGTACAAGAGGCGCTTCTTTCAGCATATCCGGGTTAATTGTTAAAAACGGATTTTCATATTTTCTTATTTTTTCTTCGAATTTGCGTTTATAAAACCCCAGTTCTGATAGTGTTTCATAGGAATTTGCGATTACTTCATTATCGAAAGGTTTAAGTATCATATTGAGAACCGCAAATATTGCTCTGAAAATTGCTTTTTGTTCAAGGCATTCGCTTCGGGTAATACATTTTAGTCCGCTGTTATTTATAAAGTTAGTCCATTCAATTACCTGTTTGTTATTTCTTACCAAAATTCCGACTGTTGTTTGCGGATTTTTTCTGAAGGCATTTTTGATCTCTTTTAAAACAAAATTTTGTTCATCAATTGGTTTTTCAAAAATCTCTGATTGTATTGCGTTTTCAGAAACCGGATTTTTGCCTTCTACCGGGTTCATAAGAATGTGGAAAAAAGCATCTTTTGTCTGCGGATTTTTTTCCGCATTGAGAACTAAAGTATTTGCAAGCTGCCAGACATCACGCGTACATCTTTGGGAACAGTTCATACTTACGTTTCTGCTTGTTTGTATAAATTTGCGAAATCCGTTAACGTCCGCATTTGTAAATGTTGTTGTAATCGCCTGGTTTATATCTCCGCATCTTATTAAATTATTATGTTTTGCACTCAGAATATTTATAAGTTTTTGTTGTATAGAAGATGAATCCTGGGCTTCATCTTCTATTATGTATCCGCATATATTTTGATAGTAAGCTCTTATGTCCTCATTTTCTTCCAGTAATTTTACGGACATCGTGAGTATGTCGTCGTAATCTATTAAATTATTTTCTTTCAGAATTTGCTGGTAGGTTTCAAAGAATTTTTTAAAATCAGATAATTTTTTATCTTTTGTCGTGAAATCCTTAAAAGAACCTTCGCCTATTTTAAATACTGATAAGCCTTTTGTAAAATCATTTAAATCGTTCTCATCAATCTTAATTCGTTTCAGAACATCTTTAATAATTCTTGTTTTCTGCGTATCGTCACATATATCAAAATCCTGGGAAAGCCCGAGCCGTTCAAAATTCCCGTTTTCTTTTAAAATCCTCAATGCAAGTCCGTGTATTGTACTTATATATGGCAGTTCTGCGGAATTTTCCCTGACGGATTTTATTCTTTCTCTGAAATTTCTTGCGGCGGATTCCATATACGTCATAACAAAAATATTGTCAGGGTTTATTCCTTTTTCCAAGAGTTTTATAATCAGTGCAAGCAGAATAGTGGTTTTGCCGGCGCCGGGAACTGCGGATATAGCCATCCGTCCGTTTTCATATGCTAAGACCGGTTTTTGATCTTCGCGCGGAGTAATTTTGAAAACAGTTTTTTGTGATTCCAAAGATGTTGTTTCTGTTTTTTTTATTTTTATATATTCCTCTATCCCGCCGAAATTTTCTATCCCGTTTCCGTCGAAAAGTGAGAGATAGGTAAATATTTTTTCTTCTGCGCAGAGTGTTAATTTCCTTAAAATTCTTGCAGTTTTTTCTTTGCTTAATTCAATATTGTCATCAATTGTGTAACTATCTTTACTCCAGCCTTTTTGGAACACCCAGGCGTTGTATAAAGGCCCGGTGTCGGATTTTACCCATTCGTTGCTTGAGATATCGAGCCAGAATTGGTATTTTGTTCTGATTTGATTGTCTATAATTTTTTGCGGCGTTCCTATCACCAGATCATTTTTATTAATTTCAAGTGATGAGTATGGATTTTCTGAAATAATTGAATTTTCAATCTGGGTTATAATTTCTTCTTTTCTTTCCAAAAATTTTTCGCCGTATACGTTTTCAAAATCTTCAAGTTGTTTTATGAAAAATTGAAATTTAGTAAGTTCTGCGTTGTTTATCTTTTTGAGACTTATGAGTGATGAATATATTTCATAAACTTGTTCGGATAATTTTTCGTTAGATGGGAGGACGTTATTTATTATATTTAACAAGTTCCGGTATTTTTTCGTGTAAATATCGTTTGCAAATTCGTGAGGAATAAGCTGTTTTTCTTTTTCAAAATTTTCAAGAATTTGTTTACAATATTTTAGAGGGATTCCAATGCATTCTGTTAAGACTGAACGCATATCAAATTCAGTGAGTTTCTCTCTCAATCTTGTATTCAGTTTCAAAATATTCAGGCTTGCCAAAACCAGTTTATTTTGTACAAGTTTTTCACTTCCGGTTAAGTACCGCAAATTAGCGGAAGGATTTAATGTTTCTTGCAGTGTGAATTTTAGCATCTCGTCAACTACCGGAGTAATTATTGAAATTTCTGACGGAGAAATTTTTTCCTTAATTAATCCGTTAATTTTTTCAACAACCAGTTCTATCATTTTTGATCTTTTGGAAGGTGATTGTATTGTAAAATTTTCCAGATCAAGATTTGCATTTTCCGTTATATTTTTGTATAAATTTTCCGCATCGTATTTTAGTTTTGTTTTAATATCTATTGTTGTAACAGGTTCATTAAAAAGTTTTTCAAATTCCCAAACTGCTGTTTTATCCGCGCTTAAATAACCTATTCTGCTTGAACCTTTTGAATCAAATGCTATGTAAAAATCTTTTAACTGCGGCCTTAAATATTCTATAAAACTATAGCAGGCGGGAGTGATTTCATCTCCGTCATCAAGTATTAAATATTCAATTTTTTTGAAGTAGTCAGTATTTTTATATACGTGTTCAAAAACTAATTCCTGCCGTAAGTAGTCAAAGTCTCTAAGGTATAATGTTTGTTTTAAGAATTTTTTTAAGGCAAGTTTTGCATCAGGCGCAAAAGCTTCGCCAAGTATGTTTGATCTGAAATCTATTTCCTCGTCCGACAAGTTGTTTTGTACGATTAATGAATATCTTCTAAATAGTTGATGAAGAAGTGATTTTTTTGAGTTATACCCCTTGAACGGAATGGTTTTTATAATATCTTTCAGTATAAATTGTGAAACTTCAAGTCCTGTTAAATTCGGTAAGATTTTCGGATTCGGAAACGGATTTTTATTCTCCAGAAATGCCCAATTATCATTTATTGTGTTATAAATTAATGAAAAAAATGAATGTATTTGCAATTTTTCAAAATAATTTATATTTAATTTTTCAAACACCAAGTCTATAAATCTGTTTTTTAAATTGGAGTTTCCGACTAACACAAGTATTTGGGATGCATCAATCCCGCTGTTTAACAGATTTGCATATTTGTTTGCTAATATCTCTGTTTTGTCTGAAGATATTGTCCCGTCAATAATCAATTATCAATACTCCTTATGAAGTATTTTAACATGAAAATAAGTGTACTTTATACCAATAAATTAATCCTAATATACTATTGCATTTTTTTGAAATTTATTCTAATATAATCATATCAAAGATCAGTAAGGTAGCATTACAAGGAATGTAGGAGGTAGAAATGCAAGAATTATTAGATCAAATTGGAACATCAGCCGGTGAAATTTATAACTATTTAAATGCAAACGGCACAACAACTTTCTCTAAAATGAAAAAAGACTTGGACTTAAAAGGTAACTTTGCTGATTTAGGTCTTGGCTGGTTAGCAAGAGAAGACAAAGTTGCTATTTCTAAAAAAGGAACTTCAGTAAGTATCAGCCTTAAATAATTTTGGAATTAAGTTAAAAAATTTTAAAAGCACCTGAGCACATCAGGTGCTTTTTTGATATAAGAAAATAAATTAAAAACCAAAGTCAGTGGGTCTTTGTCCCATAGGAACAGTACTATCTGCTGCATTCCTCAGTATTCAACGAAATATTAATGTAGTTAGTGGTTCTCTCCCACAACAATATTTTTCTTGTTCACTTTTTCTTTTTGAAGGCAGGCAAAAAGAAAAAGTGAACCGAAAAAGAAAAACTAGCTATATACCTTCACCGCCTTAGGCGGTGATAAGCCCAAAAGAAAGCCAGAAATGCTGACGCATTTCCACGTTAAGTCTCACTATAGCGCTCATTATATTCGCGCACGTTCGCCAATCGTTAAATGTAGGTTGGTCTTTCAGCCCAACATTAAAATTATATTTTCCGCCCCTTGAAAATTTGAAA
>CALUYR010000008.1 GCA_944325045.1 Candidatus Gastranaerophilales bacterium | reverse complement strand
TGTAATACTGATTACGAAATAACAAAAGGATACATGGGATATAAAGGCATATTAGGCCATGAAGCCGTAGGCGTTGTTGAAGAAATTAACGATGAAGATCAGTCACTGCTCGGCAAACGAGTAGTTTCAGAAATAAGTTACGGCTGCAAACAGCCTGATTGCCAATACTGTGCTGAAAAACTTTACCGACACTGCCCGCAAAGGCATACTCTTGGTATCTGGAGAAAAGACGGGTGTTTTGCAGAATACTTTACAATGCCGCTTGAAGTTTTGTTTGAAGTTCCTGATAATGTTCCAGATGAGCAAGCCGTTTTTGTGGAACCGCTTGCTGCTGCGTGTGAAATTACAGAACAACTGCACATAAAACCTTTTGAAAAAGTTGTTGTGCTCGGCGACGGAAAATTAGGGCTGATTACTGCACTTACGCTTAACGCACAAAATATTAACGTAATGCTTGTAGGCAAACACCAAAATAAACTCGACATTGCAAAAGCCCAAGGCGTTGAAACTAAATTGCTTAATGAGTTAAAAGTTGAAAAAATTTATGATGTTGTGGTTGAAGCAACCGGTTCTATTTCCGGTTTTGAAACAGCGCTTGCGCTTACAAAACCAAGAGGAACGCTCGTTCTGAAAAGTACGGTCGCTGCCTCAAAAGAATTTAACCTTGCGCCGATCGTAATTGACGAAATCACAGTTTTAGGCTCACGCTGCGGACAGTTTGGCGCTGCTTTAAGGCTGTTAAAATCAGAAAAAATTGATTTTTCACCTTTAATTTCAGGGGTCTACAGCGTGGATAACGCGCTGGAAGGCTTTGAAAAAAATAAAGAAAAAGAAACGCTTAAAGTGCTTTTGAAATTCTAACCGGTATTAATTTTTAGTACATCAAATACAAACAAAAACGAGTCTGTTTTAAAGACTCGACTCGTTTTTTATGATGATTTAACCTTACCGACTCCGGTGCCCCATCCAGCCATATCTTTGTACTGTATAAGCTGCGGAGTGCCGCCGTCGCTTGTAAGTGCATATTGGTTGCCTTTTGTATATTTGGTTCCGCCCGGGCCTTCAACGCATTCATATATCGGCTTCCCGTCAGATCTTGTCTCGCCGGTAGCAACAAACTTATAAGTTCCGCCGGTGTCCGTGACAGTAAATGATTCAGGATTTTCACCTTCTTTAACTTCACCGTCAACTGTGACTTTACCTTTGATTGGTTCTGTCGGATTATCCTCATCGTGAGCGGTTATTGTAAAGTCGCTATTCCAGTCAAACCCGCTTTGTACTTCTCTTGTAGGTAAGGTGTCAGGAAGAGGGGTAGATCTGGTATTAATACCAGCCGGTTCATCAGATATAGTAGATGGTGTATTTGGATCAGTATTTCCCTCTATTCCGCTCTGCTGCTCAAGACTGCCCTGTTCTTCAGGAACTTCTTCAGGGGTTTTATCTTTAGTTCCAAGACCAAATACATCCATTAGTTTTCCAACAAGGGCTACACCCAAACCAATTTTACCCATTGTACTCAAGCCGCTGTCTTGTTGAGGCGCTGGCATTGGGTATTCGTAGGCAGCCCAGGCATTTTTATCCCAGCCCCGGTAACTTGGCTGCATACCGTAAAAATTATTTTGGATATATGTATTGCCACCGCCAACACGCACTCCGTTCCACTGTCCCGGGCGGAATGCCTGGCGGCACATTGGTTTATCTAATCTTTGGGGGTTATTAAATCTGATGCCCATGTATTACCTCGTTTTATACTCTCTTGTATATATAAAGTATATACGATTTAAATAATTGCTATTCTTGGTATGTTTTGCGTTACATTTCTTTACAAACTCTGTAAACAGTATTACTATAGGGGTTAATGCAAGCTTACGGGACTTGGAGGATGGCTGAAATTAGAACATTAAATGAAATTTAAGGCAATTAACTTATTCTCTTTTCAAAATCCTGGCCGCCCACAATTTTTAAATGTCTTTGAGCACCTTCGCCGACGCTTTTGCTTTTAAGGTTATGCTGTTCTACAAGTTCGTGTTGAAGTTTTCTGATTTGTTGGTTTTGGGGTTGGAGTTCAATATGCTCCGCGCCTGCAAGAATTTTATTTATAGCGGCCTTCGCCTCGTCAAGCGCCCTTTCTGCATCATCGTAGTAACCTTGCAAGGCTTCTGATGTTTCTGTTATTTGAAGCGCCTCTTTCAGAACTTTTTGGATCTGAGCCATAGAGTTTGTTTTTATATAGAATATCTGCAGTCTGTAATCATTTGCCGTACTAAGAACTTTAGCGCCGCCTTTGGCAAAATTCTTATGGGCAATTACTATATCAGCCTCATCAAGATTTCTTGTAATCTCCGCATTCAAATCCAGGCGTTCTATTACCTTTTCGACGATAGTTCTGGAAACTGCATACAAGTAGATTTTTTTGTAATTCTTAACATCATCGACATATTTTTGTCTTGAGAAAGAATATTTTAAACTGTCAGACGGGTTAATTTTTTCCTCAAGAGCGTGGATTTGCTCACTGATAGAAGGCTGCGGCTTAGGCTGCTCAACCGGTTTTGGTTCTTCAGAATAATCTTTATCCACTTTTCTGATCTCTGGTCTGATAGGCCAGCCCCTGAGAATATAATCTACAGCCTCGGCAGTATCCTTATAAACAGCAAGAGTATTACGGTCTAAGATTTCAATAACAATATCGAAAGTAGGTTGTTTTTCTCTTTCTAAAACAGTTTTCTGAGACGCACGCCGCCTTGCCTCATCGTCACCCAGTGTAACAGACTGGATTCCGCCGACAAGATCAGATAAAGTCGGGTTTTTAATCAAGCTTTCCAAAGAATTACCGTGAGCGGTTGCAATAAGCATAACACCGCGTTCTGCAATAGTTCTTGCAGCCTGGGCTTCCTCTTCGGTTCCGATTTCATCAACAACGATAACTTCTGGGGTATGATTTTCAACCGCCTCAATCATAATATCTTTTTGGAACTGAGGCTGGGAAACCTGCATTCTTCTTGCGTGACCGATTGCCGGATGAGGAGTATCTCCGTCTCCTGCAATTTCGTTTGATGTATCCACGACAACAACACGCTTGCCTAATTCATCGGCCACAAGACGGGAAATTTCTCTTAACTTGGTAGTTTTGCCGACACCCGGACGACCAAGGAAAAGAATGCTTTTTCCCATCATACAAAAATCTTTTATACATGCAATTGTCCCCGTAACAACTCTACCGATTCTGCAGGTAAGACCAATAACTTTACCTTGTCTGTTTCTTATTGCACTGATTCTGTGGAGTGTTCCGGGGATTCCTGAACGGTTGTCCGATGTAAAACTTTGTATGCGGTCTGTAATATATTTAATATCGTCGTCTGTAACAAAATCAGTTCCGAGATATTCAATACGGCCGCCTGAATGCCTTATCTCCGGCGTTCGGCCGATATCAAGAACAATTTCAATAACGTCCTCCATCTGATCATAGGTGATATGCCGCTTCACCTTCTCCGGCAAGACCTCCACTAATCGGTCAAGATCATTTTGAAATTGTATACTGCTCATTTTTATCACGCCTTTCTATATTTTGTCATAATATATACAAAATAATTATTGGCTGTTTTATGCGGGACTTTCAACTATCTCCATGTATATTATACCACTTTTTAAAAAATTTAACTCAATTATTTATACTACACTTGTAGTAATTTTACAAAAGTTTACATTGTAGCTGCCGTGAAAGTGTTGATATAACACGATTTAAAATGTATATAGTAAATTCTTAGGAATTTAGTGTTATGAAAAATGCCGAAAAGGGCATAAAGATTTTTTTTACTTAACAGAATCCTGCTTAATATATCTTAAAATTCTGCCTTTATATTTGTAATTGTAAATTTCATATATTTATACTAGATTTTTTTGCAAAAAATGTTATATAATAGATAACAGGAATTATTATAATTTCTGAAGATGATTTAAGTAAGAATAGAAGGGTATTAAAATGAACAGAAAAAAAGCAATATTAACGGCTGTTATGATGTTATTTATATCCTACGGAACAGCGAATGCAGTTAGCGGACCTTTTGGATATGATTTACAGAAAGACATGCACAGAAGTAAAAATAAAGCAGCAGAGGAAACAAAACAGGAAGAACAGCAAAATGCTGCTCCCCAGACAAATTTATACAATCCTTTAGTTCCGAAGGACGCAAAAAACTTTTATTCATTTGTGCCTTTAAAAGACTTGTTTGTTGAAACAATAGATCAAAATACAGAAAATTATACAAACCCAACAATAAAAAGTGCAATAGCACGATATAACCAGGGGAATTATACCGGTTCACTTCAGGAATTATACGCATACATAAAAAAATATCCGAATGATGCTTATGCATACTACTGCATGGGGCTTGCATATACCAAAATCGGAGAAAATACAGCCGCAAAAAATTGTTTCCAAAAAGCTATTAACTGCTATGCAACAGGCGAACTTCTTGATATGGCGCTTAAAGGCCGCGACTGTATAACAGGCGGAGGTTTCTGCCAGGATCCGGGATCTATGCTCCCTACTGCAGAAAACAGCGACAATCCGGAAGAAACAAAACTTGACCAATTTATTAATGCACCTTACACAGGAAACGGATTTTCACCTGAGCTTCAAAAAGAATTTAAGCAAAAACAACTCGAAACACTACAAAAAGCTATTAACAGAAAAGATTCCCTAAATGAAAAAGATCTTGAATTAATAGACAAAATTCAAAATAAATCAGAAGCTGTGACAGGAGAAAAACTTGCAATGTCACCGGACTTAAACGCGGAACCTTCAAATACAGAAGTATTAGAAGCGATTGATGTTCTAAAAAGAGCCGGACTAAATATTTCAACAACAGAAACAGCCGCAGAAAACCGGTCAATGCCTGCTTCAGCGTCTGCAGATGTAAATCCGGACACATTCACCCCCTCCCAGGAGTATCAGCAGATAAATATGATGCTCGGGAATAACAATTCATCAGGCACTGATCCTATGATGACAATGCTGCCTTACATGATGAACAGCAATAACAAAGGACAAAATATTGATCCTCAGGTTATTCAGGCAATGATGATGAATAGCATGATGAACAGCCTGGGAAGTATGAATACTACTGATAACAAGTAAAAAACAATCCATTATGAATCCGGAATATTCAAAAGCAAAAGAAGAATTGTTGGCAGCCGCAGAAAGTGACTGTCAACAATTTTTTATAAAAAATAACCTGCTTCTTGAAAACGGATATTATGAACTTCTGAACGGCAGAGCCAATGATGCCCGTAAAATTTTCCTCAAAATTTCAGATATGGATATAAGAGCGCACTGGGGAGCATTTATATCGTCCATGGTTATGGGAAAAGTAGACGGCTACCCTTCATATTTCGAATTAAGGAACTTTTATGAAATTGATTTAAACCTTTTTTTACAAAAATATCTGGCAAATTATGTTGAAAATATCATTAAGTATACGGATTGGCTATGCACGATCAATCCTGAAATTCATAAGTTTACCGGCCGGGTTTTTCTGAAAAACGGATACACGGAATACGGATTATTTTATCTTAATTGCGCAAAGGAACATTTTTTCCAGGATCCGGAACTCCATTACCTTCTTGCAGAATATTACGCTTCAGTAAACGATTACCCAAAAGCAAAAGCTTCTGTCAAAAATTGCCTGACAATATTACCGGGCTACTTCCCTGCAATCAATCTGCAAAGAAAGTTAAACATTGATTGTAAGTAAAAATTGTTCATGTTACACTTATAATACTTTATAACCCCCAAGGAGAAATTTTATGATCATAATAATGGAAAGAAACGCAACCAAAGTCCAGGTTCAACGTGTAATTGATTTTTTGAAAGATAACGATTTTCAGGTAAGGCATAATGTAGGTGAAGTTCATACAGTCATAGATGCAATCGGCGATAAAACAACAATTACTCCCGGGAGAATTGCAGCCTTTGACGGAGTAAAAGAAGTTAAAATTATAAGAGAACCATACCGCCTTGCCTCAAGGGACAGAAAAACAGAAGATACTGTAATCGAATTTTCAAACGGTGTAAAAATCGGCGGCAATAACAAACCTGTAACAATAGCCGGGCCTTGTTCGGTTGAAGCGGATTACGGCGCGCTGCTGGAAGTTGCAACAGCCGCCAAAGAGATGGGTTGTGAGTTTTTACGCGGCGGAGCATTCAAGCCGAGAACATCTCCTTATGATTTTCAAGGGTACGGAGAAAAAGCTCTTCAATTTATGAAACGAGCCGGAGAAGAAACCGGACTTCTTACTGTAAGCGAAGTTATGGATGCAAGCGAACTTCCAATGATGCTTGATTATATTGATGTTCTCCAGATCGGAGCAAGAAATGTTCAAAATTTCAAACTTTTAAAGGCCGTAGGCAAATGTAATAAGCCGGTAATACTAAAAAGAGGACTTGCAAGTACAATAAGAGAATTTCTTCTTGCCGCCGAACACATTATGTATAACGGCAACAACCAGGTTATACTGTGCGAAAGAGGAATAAGAAGTTTTGACAGCGCATTCACCCGCAATGTTATGGATATAGCCTCAATACCGGTAATCAAAAAATATTCACATCTTCCGATAATCGTTGACCCGAGCCACGGCACCGGGCAAAGATACTTGATTGAACCAATGGCTAAAGCAGGACTCGTCGCTGGCGCAGCAGGAATAATGATTGAAGTTCACAATGATCCTGAAAATGCCCTCTCAGACGGGAAACAAAGCCTGCCAATCCCTATGTTTAAAGATGTTATGAAACGTATAAACAAATTTGTCAACATAATCAAAGATGACCAAACTGAATTTGCCGTAAATTAACAAGCAAATTAAATAAATAATTACAAAAAGTAAATATATATTGACGGAAAGCCTATCGTATGCTAGAATGAACTTAAGAAACATATCCTAGGAGTGTTAGTATGAAAAAAATTTTTATAAGTCTGGCAGCAGTTATAGCAATGACAATAGGGCAAAGTGCATTTGCCAAAACAGTTCCCGTAACAGCAATTACACCTTTTAACAATACAAATCCGCCTTCTGAAATAGCAGTGAAAATTAACAGCAATATTCAGGTAACTGACGATATTGTATTATTTGAAGGTTTTATCGTTAAAGGGAAAGTAGTTCTGCAAAACGGAATGCTCGCATTTGTTCCGTACAGTTTCATAAATATTCATAACGAAGAAGGCCAGTTTGAACCCCAAACTTACGGGATATTTGAAGGGATCGTAAACAACGGCCAGGTGGTAAGAATAAACCAGGGAACATCAGTAAATATCAACAAAGGCCAGATGTTTGTAATGGAATTTAAAGACGTGGTTCCTAAAAAAACAGAAATGCCGCAGAATGTAACAGATACAGCTACAAATATAGTTATAGATTCAATGGAACCGGCAACCGTTGAATCCCAAAAACCGTTTGCCAAAAGACTTCCCGGACTTCCGGTGACAGATCTGAGCACAATGGATTCTACTAATTTGTATAACCCTGCAATGCCGCTTAACAATATCTTAAAAAACAGAAATGGTGAATTTTTAAGATAAATTACCCAAAAGGTTCGTAAGATGAGAGAATTTATCAAAAAACTATTTGTATGCACTGCAATAGCTGCAATGACAACATCAGCAGCATTTGCAAAAACCGTTAAAGTCGAGGCATTAACCACATTTTCAACAGAAAATCCTACAGAAAAAATGGTGGTAAAAGTTCTGGAAGAAACAGAGCTTGATGACTTGGTACTGGAAAAAGGCTTTGTGCTTTCAGGGGAAACTACCGATGTTGTATCTCCTAAACGCCTCAAAAGAGATGCAACGTTCTCCTTCATACCTGAAACATATACTGATATGAACGGACAAACACATACTTTCCCGGGGAATTATAAAGGCAAGTACGGAATGCCGGTGGACAAAAAAGGCCTGGTAAAAAGTGCAGGCCTCGCTGTAGGCGGATTTTTTGTAAAAGGCCTGAGCTTAGGTTACAACGCAGTAGAAGGCGCTGTTAAAAATGAAGAAGGCAACCGGCTGAAATCATCTGCGGTCAATGTGTACGAAAATTCCGCACTCTCTTATGTTGAAAATGGAGAAGAAATATCAATACTTGTTGGTGATATCTTTTTACTTAAATTCAGATCAAAATCAGACAAAGACGACGATGAGCCAAATTATGAATACACAATCTTAGAAAACGAACAAAACAAAGATTCTATGCCTCAACCGGAACTTTAATCGCCCCTGAGCCTTCAAATATAATTTCAGTATCCTTATCAGATTCGGCAAAAACAATCTTTGTCTTTTCAACCCCGTTTTCTACAAAACCGCTAATTTCCTTTATCTTTAAGTCACTCATTGACGCACTCCTTTTTTGTTACCATTATAGCAGATTTCAACTGCGTTTTCAACCCTCTAAAGTGTCGTAAATATTAAATTTTGCGCCATTTGTAACAAAAATAAATATTGAGTTTGCATAAAAAGCATGTTTATGCTATTTTACAAGTGGTTAAATATGTTTGATAGGCTGAGCCCTAGTCCGGGTTAGTAGTCAAATCAAAGTAACCTTAAACCCTTAAGGGAACAGATTTACACTAATTTAATTAACGAATTTGCCGGATGAAACTTTTTAACCCGTAGTACACTAAATTATAAGGAGAAAAAAGATGCCAGCAGCATCAATGATTGAACTTTTAGAAGCAGGTGTTCACTTCGGACACCAGACACAAAGATGGAACCCTAAAATGAAACCGTATATTTACGGAGCAAGAAACGGAATTTATGTTATTGACTTGCGTAAAACTTCCGACTTGTTAGATGAAGCTTACTCTGTTGTAAGAGAATTTGCAGCAAGAAATAAAAATATCCTCTTCGTCGGAACAAAAAAACAAGCTTCAGAAGTAGTTGAAGAAGAAGCTAAACGCTCAGGCGCATACTATATTAACAGAAGATGGCTCGGCGGTATGCTCACAAACTTCGATACAATAAGAGGTCGTGTTAATAAATTAAAAGAATTAGAAGAATTTATGAACTCAGGACACGCTGAGAAATTACCTAAAAAAGAAATTGCCCAATTAAACAGACAGTTAGGGAAATTGAGCAAAACTTTAGGCGGTATAAAAGATATGAGAGGACTTCCTGATCTTATATTTATCATTGACCAGGGTAAAGAACTCATCGCAATCCAGGAAGCTAACAAATTAGGTATTCCGGTTATTTGTTTGGCTGATACTAATGCTAATCCGGATGGAATTAACTACATTATCCCGGGTAATGATGATGCCATCCGTTCTATCAAATTGATTACCTCAAAATTGGCTGATGCTGTTTTGGAAGGTAAACAGTTAAAAGAAAACAACGCTAACCAAAAAGCTAAAATTGAAGAAATTAAAGCTGAAGATGCCGGCGTTGAAGCAGAAGTAGAAGCAGAAAAAATTGCAGAATAATTGTAAGTCGTAAAATATATGTTGAGACGTTAAGCACTGAAAATTAAATATAATTGCTCAGACTTAACGTCTTAACTGTATAACGACAATAAAAAGGAGAGAATAAATGAATATTACAGCACAAATGGTTAAAGAACTTCGTGATAAAACCGGTGCCGGTATGATGGATGCTAAAAAAGCATTAGTTGAAACAGACGGCGATATGGAAAAAGCAATGGAAGTTCTTCGTCAAAAAGGTATTGCGTCTGCTGATAAAAAAATGGGCAGAATCGCCGCTGAAGGCTTAGTTGCCTCTGTTGTTTTGGATGACTGCGGCGCAATGGTTGAAGTTAACTGCGAAACAGACTTCGTTGCTAAAAATGAAGAATTTAAAGAACTTGCAAATTGTCTTGCAGAAGGCGTTGCCAAAGGAAATCCGGCTGATGTTGAGGCATTCATAAATTCAACCTGCCCTAAATGCGGAAAAACCGTTGAAGAAATTATTAAAGAAAAAATTGCCTCTATAGGTGAAAAAATTACATTCAGAAGATTTGTACGCTATGAAGGAAACACTGCAAGCTATATCCACAACGGGAAAATTGGTGTTTTAATTCAAACAGACAAAAAGGATGCTGAATTAATGAATGACCTTTGTCTGCACATTGCCTCAAGTGCGCCGGAATTTATTTCAAGAAACGAAATTCCACAGTCAGTAATCGACCACGAAACTGAAATAGAGATGGGTAAAGAGGATCTTCAGAAGAAACCTGAAGCAATCAGAGCAAAAATTGTTGAAGGACGTGTTAACAAGTTAATGGCAGGTAAGTGCCTTCTTGAACAACCGTTCATCAAAAACCCTGATGTAACTATCAGCCAATTGATTGAAGGCAAATTGGAAATAAAAGCATTTACAAGATATATGCTTGGCGAAGGGCTTGAAAAGAAGCAGGAAAACTTTGCCGATGAAGTTATGAGCCAAATTAAAGGATAAGCTGATAAAAAACAAATAAAAAATCCCTCAGGAATATACCTGGGGGATTTTTTAATGAATATGGCTAATTATTATTTAAAATTCTTAGCAATTTTTGCCACTAAGTCATTAAGATTATGACCTTTTATCATAAACGTAGATTGACTAACAACAGTAGCATTAGAAGGAATTACACCCGATTGAAAATGTAAACTTTTTCCGTTTTTTGTTTTTAGATCTAAAGAATAAAGATCTTTCAAATTCTTGAATTTTCTTTTAAGTTCATTATACAATTGTTCTTTTGAAAATTTTTCTGTACTTTTTGAATATTTTTTTTTAGAACTCTTTAAATCAAAATTTTTCGGTTGCCGCATAATTGTATCTAAATATTTGGATGGTTGTTTAGGAGATAACTGCATAAGTTCAGAATACTTCCTTGTATCTTTAGGATCAGTTATAAACATACCTCGTTTTATATATTCATAGACCTTAGCAGCTATTATATCTTTAACTTGTCGTTCAGTATAAAACGATTTATAATTCTTTATTTCACGTTTAAGTTTCTTTCCAATTCTCAAACCAATTTCGTTATTCCATAAATCCATATTTTCTTCACCAGACGGTTGCCCCATGTATAAATTTCCATTACGTTCATGAAGATACCCTCCTAACTTTGACAAGAATTCACCTTTGGAAAATATTCCCCAAGCTTGCATATAACCATGTTTAAATGCATCTGCTTCGTTATTCCATGTCGCATGGGCAGGATTCGAATTTTTTTCAAACCCAAATTTTTTTTGATAATAAATTGTATCATTATAAACTTCTTTTTTATAATCGTCGATAGAACCAAGTTGTTCTATATTCAATAAAATATCGTATTTTCTATTCATATTGAATTTTCTCCCCATTTCTTGTATAGTAACAAAGTATGAAACTAAAATTGTGTCCTATGAGCAAATTCTATACTTTAAATATCCTTGGTTATTCTTCCTGGGTATTTCATATTTTATTGTTTATTCTTGCTGCTTTGTGTTTCTTGATTTTCCCAAACGTCTATGCAAATAAACCGGTGTTAGGTATATTTAACGGAACAGCACTCTTTACAGGCTGTTATATTTTTTACTTTTGGTTTATCTTAACCGTACTTACGGCTGGTATTTTAGAAATTATTTTTCGAAAACTCGGAAAAATTAAAGGATATAATCATATACATGGAAACAAATGGATCATCAATCTTATATGCCTGACCAGCATAACTTCTATTTTTTTGTCATACTTTATTTTTTATACAGGCGTTTCATTATTATTAAAAATTTTGTAACTTTTTTCAAATCTAATATTTATTCATATTGAATTCCCTTATTTTTCTTGTAGTATAACTATTGTATGAAAATATATCCTCTTAACAAATTTTATAGTCTTAATATTTTGGCTTATTCGCCGTGGGTGTTTCATATAGCACTTTTTTTTATTGCTGTTTATAATTTTTTCATTTATCCAAAATTTTGTACAGACAGTCCATTTTGGTGCTTTTATTCAGAAGGAGCAAATATTCTTTACTGGTATATTATATACTTTTGGTTTATTTTAACCGTACTTACGGCTGGTATTTTAGAAATTATTTTTCGAAAACTCGGAAAAATTAAAGGATATAATCATATACATGGAAACAAATGGATCATCAATCTTATATGCTGGCCAAGTATTCTTTCTATACCATTATCGTTTTATCTGATCTATAAATCTGTTTCGTTAATGGATATAATTTTTTTCCTCAATGATTAAAACAAAACGCGTTTTGTTCGAAATCTTTGCGGTAGAACTATAAAGATTATAATAATATGTCACAATCATCGCAAGTCAGCGTTTTCAACTACATATTTTCACTGAGATAAAATAAACAGCAATTTTTCCTGAAAATTCTATATGAAACAGCTATGAAGCTGTGATGGGAAACATCATCTCATCAGAACATATTTATGCAGTTGGACACCACCGCAATAAAATAATAACAAATATACTGAGACAAGCATAAAAACTTATTCACTCAACAACGCAAGCTTTTCGCCTCTTGTGACATTTTCCGTTTTACTATACTTTGGCGGAGCAACATTGTACTGTTTGTTTACGAAAGTTTTACTACCGCAGAAAGAGGTATGATTATCCTTAGCAGCCTTAACCTTGTCCATAAATTTGCGGTCAATACCTTTTAGCCAGTCTGAAGCATAGTATAAAGTTAATGTATTATCTCTTAAAATAATAGGAGTACTGCAATTTTCATCTTTAGCAAGATAGTAGTTATCATCTCCGCCTTTATTATACACGTAATACTTGTCATCCGGATCATTTGCATTAATAAATTCCATGCCCGGTCTTAACCCGCCGTGAAGTCCGGTAAAGTCATCCTGCACGCTTAAATCAATCTTATTACCGCCAAGATAAACCGGATTATTATATGGGTCAGAATACTTATCAAAAGTATGGGTAGTTCCGGCTGTATTGAATAATGAAAGAACAGCACTGCCATCAGGAGCATATCTGAATAAAGCCGTAACCTTTTGACCGCTTCCATACTGCTGCTTAAGCAGGAACGGAGCACCGTCATTTAACGCGTGCAACACCGGTCTGCTTCTCATTAATCTTACATTGTCTTTTTCGTCCTTACGTTTTTTAATAAACGGATACTTATCATACCATTCGTGATGAACTGCTGATCGGTTCTTGAGGAAGGTATTTTTTGTTTTTGTTTCATACCCGGAAGACCCGAGGTCATCTCCGGCATAAGTGGTTGGGATCCCCGGAGCATTAACAAGGAACTTATCCATACCTAACGAATTGTTGAGTGCCGGATCCAAAGCCTTTTCAAAAGTTTGCGCAAAAATCTGCTCTTTGCGTCCGTTTATTAGAGAAGGCAATGTCCGAGCCAATTCATCTATAACTATTTTAATAAGTTTATGAATTTCTTCAACACCGAAATTATCAGCCTCAAAATCTACGCCTTTATATTCACCGTCTGCAAGAACTGAAACGATTTTTTTGACTTGGTTAAATATCTTTTCTTTATCCGCCGGCATTATAACAAATTTACCTTTAGAATCTTTCATTTCTGTCTGGACAATGTTCTCGATTGCCTTATAGAAAGCTGAATTAAGTGCTTCACCTCTTGCTACAGCTTTGGAGCTTACATAAGTATAATCAAAATTCTTAACGGCATCGTCAGTCGGAGGCGTATCCGGATTTAATACGATAAATGCTCTTTTTCTATAATCAAAATTATCAGGATCATTTAAATTTGCATAAAACAGTCCCATATCAAGAGATAAAATATGCAATATGCGCGGTTTATCATGGTTATCAACAAAGGTATAAGAGTTAAGAATTGAACTATAAGGCCCTGAATATAAAAATTCTTCACCGCCTTCACCTCGTCTCAAGACGTTGTTCATACGGTAATCCTGGTTATCACCGTAATCTTTGCCGTCCTCTCCGCGTTTCCCGAATATCTGGCCAATATCCGTAAAATAATGAGAGTAATTCGCAACGGCATCAATCTTGGCTTCTCTTAAAAGTTTCCTTACAAGATCATTTCTGTACTCATAAACGCCATCTTCATTCTTACCTTTTTTATATACAAAACGCTCTGAATCTTCGCCCTCTCCAAGCGCATGAAGATCTACTTCATCAGTAACTTCGGCAACAATATATGCGTTAGGGTTTTCAGCACGAATACCTTTTTGCGTAAGCGTTCCAAGGATATCAATTACACGCTCCCAATTATCCTCAAACGTGTCATCTGTATTTCTTAGAGAATCCATATTAGAAAAATCTTTAGCCGCATCAATTCTCCAATCAAGACCGCTTTTTGTCCGATCGACAATCATCTCGGCCATCTCAAAACTCTTAAGGTTTGTACCTTCAATCATTTTGTACACAGCCTCGGCTAAGTTATTTTTATCGGTATCTGAAATTCTTTTTATACCGGAATTAAGTTTGCTTACTAATTCCTGAGCCTCATCTCTTTGGGAAGCCCCGATTATATGCAAAGAATTAAGTGATTTTGCTCGCATTGCATCGTAATCATAAGAAATCCCGCCGGTTTCTCTGTTAATAGTGTACTTAATATCAGGGAACAAGCCGCGGACTACTGCAAACTTTGCAATTTCCTGTGTGATAATCGGAAGAACATACTTCCCGTATGAAGAAGTATCATCATTTCTGTTTAGCTTTAAATCCGCCGGCAATTTTGCGTTAATCTTGTCTACAATTTCTCTTGAAAATTTATACATCGCTCCGGTATACATAGAGGTCGTCTGATTGTATATTTTTTCATATTGCGGAGTCAAGTGAGGATTTTTGCTTCTTAACAGTTCAAATCTTGATTTGCCTATATCTTTAGGGCTTGTTGCTCTGTTTGTAATATAAGGAGTTGAAAATACTGCTAAAATATCTTTTCCGAATTCGGTGCTTTCCAGAGGATAGTCCATTATACCGTTTATAATAGTTTCCTGGAAATTATAAAAAGATTTTGCGCCGTCTAGTGCATAATCCCCCTTTAAAACATTATCCACTACACTACGGTTAATATTATAAGACAGTTTTTCCGGAAGATATTTCTTTGAAATCTTCTCATTTATTAATCTAAATGCCCGATCCGTATTTTGGGTATCTATCCCTTTAAGTGTTTGGGCTACATATAAATTCAAAATCTGATTAGTTTTCTTTGTCCAATACTTGAGTGAAGATACCGCATAATCAAGAACTTCTGATTGTTTTTGGGCTTTTTTGTCGAAAAATTCTTTTCTCTTGTCCGGCAGAAGATGCATAGCTTCTTCTGCATCCTCATTTGAAAAAGTATAATCAAATTTTGCGATATCGACGTTTGCATCCCAGGTATAAAATCCGCCTTCGATTTTATTTTCAAATTCAAATCTTTCGAATTTAGTCAGAATTCTTGTTGCTTCATAAGAATTTATAGAGATAAACTGCCCGTTAGGAAGTTTCTTATTAAATTCGTTAAACCGCTTAACATTTTCCTTATAAACCTCAGGATCAATCGGGAATGAATAAGCAATCATAGTATCGTTATGTGTGCCGTAAGTAAGCGGATTACTGCCGTTAGGGTTTCCGTACTTATCTATCTTGTGTTCGGCATCAAGGATCTGATCCTGGGAAGCCTGGTCAATATTATAAACCTGAACATAGGTAAGTTCATTTTTGTTATATTTTTTATTAGGAATTAGACGAACTTTCCCGTCTGAATTTTGAACAGGTTCAAAAGGTGCGTTTACTAATTTATGGCGGATATATTTAGTTTTCTTGCCAAATGCCCCGATTTTTGCGGTCATGTCTTTTAAGCTTCCGCATTTAAACCAGTCAAAAAATACGTCGTCCTCTCCGTTTTTGAGAATACTTTGGATATGTATTCCGCTCATGCCTTCACTGGTGAAGGCTGAATCCGCAACGATTCTTTTCCGTTTGGCAAATAACTTTCTCTGAAGTCTTGTAAACGTATCAATATTATCAACCGCCGAAGAAAACTGGAAACCGCTTTCCAGCCAATAACCGGCAGCACTGGTTCTATCGCCTGATGTGTGCGGAAGAAGAAAAATTCTGTTATAAATATCCAGCCCGCCCTCTTCAAGAGAGTGCTCAACACCGGCTAATGTACCGCCTACATGATTTGCAAAATTTTTAAATACTCCCAGTGAACTTTCTGAATTAGGGTTAGGAATAATCTTTCCTTTTTTGTCATATATATAACGAGGGTCATAGTTATCCGCGCAAATCAAAATAGCTGCGCCTGCCTTTGCAGGGCCGTCGCTGATCGGGATAACCAAATTAAATATTTTTTCGCCGTCTTGCGGGGTTCTTTTATCAATTATATCGCCGGCATCTATCTTATATATAGGTAAGGCATCTTTCCCGGATTTTGGAACAAGTGAATAATGATAAGCAAAAGGTGCATTTTCCGGTATCCTGAAATCATATTCAAGGTCAACTTTATTCAAACCGGGTTTTAATTGGTAAGACTCTGATTTATTACGGGCGTTTTTTATTTTGGTAAAACCTTTTGTATCATAATCTCCGTTCTCATCCGGAACTACCGAATAAAGCTCAAGATAACAATCGTATCTGGTGGGATCATAAGGATAACTCCATTCATAATATTTTTCGCCGTATTCATCCTTCTTAATATTGAACCCGGTAAAATTTGTCTGCTTTATTGCACGGAACTTATCATTTAAACTTACTTTCACAATTACTCCTTATTTCTACACTTATAAATCCTGTAAAGACTATTTTTTGCCAAATCTTCATCCTATATTAAGAAATTTTTACATAAATATAACTCAGTTTACATAAAGTATTACAAAACATTGCTATTTTGTTTTTTAATTTTATAATATTTATTGTAAAAACGCACTTAGCTGCTTAAATTATAGGAGAAAATTGATGGTAATGACAGATTTTAAATGTGATATCAAAGATATTAACCTTGCAGAACAAGGAGAGAATCAAATTCAGTGGGCGCTAAAGGATATGCCGGTTCTGAAACAGATTCAAAAGAGATTTGAAGCGGAAAAACCGTTTAAAGGATTAAGACTTGCTGCTTGCTCACACGTTACAAAGGAAACGGCTGCATTATGCCTTACAATGCAGGCAGGCGGAGCTGATACAATTCTTGTAGCATCCAATCCTCTTTCAACCCAGGATGACGTTGCTGCTGCACTTGTAAAATATCATAATATTCCGGTATTTGCTATGGCCGGGGAAACCGTTGAGCAGTACAAATCGCACATCTATGAGGCTATTAAATTTCAACCGGATTTGATTATTGAGGACGGATGTGATCTTGTATCAGCGATTCACGTTGACTATCCGGAATTAGCTGAAAAAGTTACCGGCTCAACAGAAGAAACAACCACCGGAATTATTAGACTTCAGGCAATGGAAAAAGAAGGAAAATTAAAATTCCCGGCAGTAGGGGTTAACACCAGTTTAACTAAACACTTATACGACAACAGATACGGAACCGGACAGAGTACTATTGACGGAATTTTAAGAGCAGCAAATATCCTTATTACCAAAAAAACAGCAGTAATATCAAAATACGGATGATGCGGAAAGCGTTGTGC